>CAZZVH010000040.1:0-14749 GCA_964657365.1 uncultured Burkholderiaceae bacterium | reverse complement strand
GAGCGATGTCGATCTCATGGGACGTCGTGCGTTGGTTGTGCTGAAAGAAGAGTTTCGCAAATTGAAAGGCCGCGCCGAGGCGCGGCCTTTCGGGGCCGTGGCGACGGCGCCTGGATCACCAGAAGGTGTACTTGGCGTTCGCCAGGAAATAGCGGCCCATCAGGTCGTGGTACGTCGAGTTGCCGAGCGACAGATAGCCGTCCAGGTGCGCATCGACCGGCGGCTGCCGGTTGTCCAGGTTCTTGATCGTCAACCCGAGCTCGAGATTCTTGAACCCCTTGTAGCCGACGTAGAAGTCGGTCGTGAGGAACGAGCTGAGCGTGCACAACTCCGGATGCGCGGTGCCGGCGTACGGGCAGGCGCCCGAGTCCGGCGTGAAGTTGTACTGGTACGACCCGGTGTAGTTGAACGTCAGGCTGGTCGTCCAGGGGCCCCTGTCGAGGGAGAAGCCGATGCGCACGCGGCTCTTCGGCTGCAGGTAGGTTCCGGCGTAGTCGACCTCGGGCGCACCCGGCACGTTGGCGACATCGAAGTGCGGAAGGTAGTCGTAGGCCGCGGAGATCCCCAACTTTCCGATCTCGCCCACATTCTGCGATCCCTTGGCCTCGACGTCGAATCCCCAGATCCGGGTCGAGCCGAGGTTCGAATACGACAGGTTCATGCTGTTGATGGTGCCGTCGGGATTACGGATCACGACACCCGGATATTGATCTTCGTGGGCCAGCACGTAGTCCGGATCCAGCGACGTGATCTCGTTCCGGCGCTTGATCCGGAAGGCGTCGACCGCGAGGGACAGGTTATCCAGCGGCTCGAAGATGACACCCGCGGTGAAGCTCTTGGACTTTTCCGGCTTCAGGTTCGGATTCGAGCTGAACGTGGCCGGGAAGGACACCAGGCAATTGACGTTCGCCGGGTCGGGCGTCGGGCACAGACGCGGGTCGCGGATGTCGCTGTAGAAGCCGGTCGACGGGCTCGTCGACAGTTCCGTGATCGCCGGGGCGCGGAAGCCGGTGGCGTACGTTCCCCGCAGCGCCAGCATGGGCAGGATCTTCCACTTGAAGCCCAGCTTCGGATTGACCGTGGTGCCGAAGTCGCTGTAGTGGTCGACGCGACCGGCGACCGACGCTTCCAGGCTCTTCAGGATCGGAATGGAGAATTCGGCATAGGCGGCGCTGATGGTCCGGCCCCCTTCCGACGACGAGGAGCCGAGGACGCTCAGGTCACCTGCGGCGACCAGCGGGTCGGGCGTGCTCTGGAACTTCTCGTGCCGAACTTCGGCACCGAGCGCCAGGCCGATCTGCCCGGCGGGAAGCTTGTAGATGTCGCGCGAGCCCTTGACGTCGATGGATGCGGTCGTCGTCGTTCCGACTTCGCGCAACGTCGGATAGAGCCTGCTGATGAGGCCGGGATCATCGGCGGACGGGTTGCCGAAGATGAACGACGGGCTGGCGGTGCCGTCGGGCTGAAGAACCTCGTTGAGCAGGACCTGGTCGTTGATGAGGCCGGTGGTCTTGATCTTGGTCTGGGAGTGCGAATACAGGAGCCCGGATTCGACGTCCCAACCCATCAGGTCGTTGTTCCGGATGCCCAGCACCCCGCGTTGCGTGTCGCTGGTCACGTCGACGACGTGCGGCACGTCGGAGAAGCGATAGCGGAGCGCGACGTCCGCGTCGGTCGGGTTCTGCGGGTGGCCGACGGGCAGGTCGATGTAGGCCGTGGGCAGCGTGCCCGTCGAAAAGTACGTGCTGCTGCTGTACGAGAAGCTCTGCTGCTTGAAATCGGTCCGGCCGATCGTGCCGTCGGTGAAGACCTCGAAGCCGCGCGGCAGCGCCAGCGTCCCGGCGAACGTCACCGAGTCCCGTTGCGACTTGGCGATCAGATCCACACCCTTGACCGGATCGTAGATGCATCGGCCGTTGGTTGCTGCATTCGGGTCGTTCAGAGGAACGCAACCGTTGAGGGTGCCGATGAAGGCACCGCCGGCGACGCCGGTGGCGGTGTAGATGTTGCCGGGATTCGAATACGACGACCGATGGTCGGCCAGCCCGAGACGGCGGAAGTCGCTCGTGGCGGTCAGCTCGCGCGCCGACTCCTTGACCGGCTGCTGGTCGATGTGCTGATAGTTCAGGAAGAAGTTGTAGCCGTCGGAGGCGAGGGAGCCCTTGCCGTACGTGATCGAGCCTTCCTTTTCATTCCCGTCGCCGTGCGTGGAACGGCCGAACGAGCCTCCCACCTGCAGGCCCGTGAAGTCGCGACGCAGGATCACGTTGATGACGCCGCCGATGGCGTCGGAGCCGTAGATCGCCGACGCGCCGTCGAGTAGGACCTCGATCCGCTCGACCGCGTCGATCGGGATCTGGTTGACGTCGACGAAGGTCGTCTGGCCCCCGGACGCGAAACCGAACGGCGCCACGCGGCGGCCGTTGATCAGGATCAGGGTGGCCTGGGGCCCGAGGCCGCGGAGCGATGCGCCGCCGGCGCCCGGCGTGAAACTGGCGATGGAGTTCTCGTCGAACGAGCCTGTGTTCGTCGCCGGCGTGCTCTTCAGCACCTCGGTGACGGACTGGGCGCCGGAGCGCTCGATCTGCTCGCGCGTGATGACCTGGACGGGGGAAGGCGTTTCCGTGTCGATGCGCTTGATGCGCGAACCGGTGACCTCGACCTTCTTGAGCGATTGCGCCTGGTCTGCAGGCGGGGACGGCTGGTCGTTCCCGCCGGTGGTTTGTTGTTGGGCGGAGACACCGGCAACGAAGCCGCCGGCGCAAAGTGCCAGGACGGCTCGGTAGATCTGCTTTTGGCGAAACATGAATCCCTCGTGAAGGTCAGTGATTGACGAAGTGACGGTCGGCGTCCGGCGTCGCGCTCCAGCGAAAACAGCGTCGCGACGGACCAACTCGCCTCTGCGGGCGATGAAGCTTGTCGAGCGATCTTCGCGGGCGGTCCCGGCACCGGTCACTCAGGGAAGACGCAGCTTGGCAACCGATTGCCGACCGTGTATGAAAATTAACCCGCTAGACATGCTCTCGTGACACGTCTGCAAGGAGCGGGCCACGTGCAGCGGTGGCGACGAGTCGCGTCGACGCCGCCGACGGGTCGACCGGCAGCCCGGCTACGCGTCGAATCTGTCGACGGCGAAGTGGGCGCCGTCGTAGTTGCCCAGCGATTCCACGAGGTACGGCAGCACGCTCTCGATCTGCGCACGCAGCAGGTGCGGAGGATTGACGATGAACATGCCGCTCCCGGCCAGCCCGAAACCCTGGGCATCCGGCTGGTGCACGGCAAGGCGGACGTTCAACCAACTCTTGGGCGCCAGCGCCTCGAGCCGGCGCGGCAGCTGCGCCGCCTCGACCTTGCTGACCTGCGGATACCAGACCATGTAGGTGCCCTCGGCGAAGCGGGCGAGGGCCTCGCGCAGAGTGGCCACGACCTTGCCGTAGTCCCGGTTGCCTTCGTAGCTCGGGTCCATCAGCACGACCCCGCGGCGGCTCGATGGCGGCACTTGCGACTTGAGGCCTTCGAAGCCGTCGCCGTCGTAGGCGGTCGCGCCGGGCGTCGCCAGCAGGGTCGAGCGAAGGATCTTCTGCTCGGTCGGGTGCAGCTCGTAGGCGCGCAGCTGGTCCTGCGGGCGCAGCAGCATCTGCGCGAAGGCGGGCGAGCCGGGGTACTGGGCGAGCACGCCGTCCGGGTTGAAGCGGCGCACCAGTTCGACGTAGTCGCGCAGCACCTCGGGCAGGTCGTCGCGCGTCCAGAGCTTGCCGATGCCGCCCTCGTACTCGCCCTTCTTCTGCGCGTAGCGGCCTTCGAGCGAGTAGCCGCCGGCGCCGGCGTGGGTGTCGACGAAGCGGTAGAGCTTCGGCTTGGCGTTCATGTGCCGCAGCACCAGCATCAGCACCGTGTGCTTGAGCACGTCGGCGTGGTTGCCGGCGTGGAAGGCGTGGCGGTAGGCGAGCACGGTCAGCCAGACAGCAGATCAGGCCGCCGGGGCGCGGCGCATCCGATCGCGGAACAGCTCGGCGATGCCGACCTCGCGCGGCCCGGGCACGACCTCGAATTCCTGCCCGGCCTCGATGGTGCCGGGCGAGCGCACGGCCAGGTAGCTGCCGCACCACGCGCTCTCGACCATCAGCTTGGCGGCGTGCTTGAAGCCCATGGCGGCGTTGAACTTGAAGCAGGGATAGCGCGGCTCGCTCACGGCCAGCTCGCAGTTCGGGAAGCGCAGCACGTCGCCGATCCACATGCCGCTCTCGACCAGGCCCTCGATCGTCAGGTTCTCGCCGAGCGAGCCGAACGGCAGGGCCTCGTCCCAGAGCGCGACCTGGGCCTGCGCCCGGACCGTCCTCCAGAACGCGTAGTGCTCGGACGGGTAGGTGTAGACCGCCTTGTGCAGGCCGCCATGGACGGTGAGGTCGGCCTGCTCGTCGTTCTCGATGCCGAGCGGCAGCACCGCCTGGGCGCCTTCGACCGGCTTCTTGGCGATCGCCGTCATGACCTTGCGGCCGTTGATCAGCGTCGGCACGGCGCGCGAGACGTTGAGGCTGAGCAACCTTCCGGACGTGGCCATCGCGTGCTCAGCGGTCGGGCGCGCGGTAGCCGCGGTGGGAGGCGACGACGGCCCGGCCGCGGCCGCCGGCGATCCAGGCGTCGAAGATCTTGCCGGCCGGGTGGGTGATCTTGAAGGCGCGCATGACGTGCACCGCCTCGACCAGCGCCGGATCCTGATCGACCAGCACCGCGAGCGGCGCACCGCCGGCGGCCGCCCAGGCACCCTGCTCGACCAATGCGAAGGCGCCACGCGCCCGCACTTGGGCCACGAACGGCTGCTTCGGATCGGCGATGGCGTACCAGGGCGCCGCCGGGTCGATGCGCGCCGTGCGCCAGAGCGCCTGCTCGACCAGGTGGGTGCCGGAGCCGTCGCCCGGCGACAGGAAGACCAGGCCGGGAGCCGCGGCGGCGGCGAGGTCCCGCACCATCCCGAGCAGCTCGGTGCCGCTGTGCGACATCGGCGCCGGCGGCTTGCCGCGGACCCGCGCCGGCGCCGGGCCGACGAGCACGAACTGGCCGGCGGCGATCGACCGCCGGTCGTGCACCAGGCCCTGTTTCTCCAGCGCCGCTTCCGGGCCGGGGGCGTTGCACAGCAGCGCGTCGAGCTCGCCCTCCTTGATGGCGTCGAGGAGCGCCAGCGCCGGCCCGCCGACCAGCTTGACCAGGATGCCGGTGTCGGCGCCGAAGGCATGCTGGAGGCTGCGGCCGAGCCCCGACTCGACCAGCGCCTGGTCGACGCCGACGCGCAGCGGCAGGTCGCCCGGGCGCGGCGCCTGCGCCCGGGACGGCACGGCGAGCACGGACGCGAGACCGGCGGCGAGGAAGGGGCGGCGGCGCATCTGCCCGATTATCGTGGCGAGGCAACGGGTCAGCCGGTCGCGGCTCCGCGGACTCTCTGGCTACACTGCTTTTTCCACCCTGGCCGGTCGCCGACGACACCTGCCGCTTCTACGACTGGAAATGGCAATGAACCGACTCCCGGCATCCGGCGCGGCGATCGATCCCCCGACCCACGTGCGGCACCAGAAGCTGCTGGACTGGGTCGCCGACATGGCCGCGCTCACCGGGGCGCGCGACGTGCACTGGTGCGACGGCAGCGACGCCGAGTACGACCGCCTCTGCAAGGCGCTCGTCGACAGCGGTGCGATGCTGAAGCTGAACCCGGAATTGCGCCCGCACAGCTTCCTGGCGCGAAGCAGCCCGAGCGACGTGGCCCGCGTCGAAGACCGCACCTTCATCTGCAGCGCGCGCGAGGAAGACGCCGGCCCGACCAACCACTGGATGGCGCCCGAGGCGATGCGCGCCATCCTGCAGAACGGCCTGGCCGACGGCACGCCGGCGCTCTTCGAGGGCGCGATGCGCGGCCGCACGATGTACGTGGTGCCGTTCTCGATGGGGCCGCTCGGCTCCGACATCTCGCACATCGGCGTCGAGCTGAGCGACAGCGCCTACGTCGCCGTCAATATGAAGATCATGACGCGGATGGGCCGCGCCGTGCTCGACCTGCTGGGCAGCGACGGTCATTTCGTGCCCTGCATGCACACCGTCGGCGCGCCGCTCGAGCCGGGGCAGAAGGATGTCGCCTGGCCGTGCAACGACACCAAGTACATCGTCCACTATCCGCAGACTCAGGAGATCTGGAGCTACGGCTCGGGCTACGGCGGCAACGCCCTGCTCGGCAAGAAGTGCTTCGCGCTGCGCATCGCCTCGGAGATGGGCCGGGCCGCGGCCGACAAGTCGCGCGGCGACCCGGGCTGGCTCGCCGAGCACATGCTGATCCTCGGCGTCACCTCGCCCGAGGGGCGCAAGCACCATGTCGCGGCGGCGTTTCCGAGCGCCTGCGGCAAGACCAACTTCGCGATGCTGATCCCGCCCGCCGCGATGGCCGGCTGGACCGTCACGACGGTCGGCGACGACATCGCCTGGATCAAGCCGGGCAAGGACGGGCGCCTGCATGCGATCAACCCCGAGGCCGGCTACTTCGGCGTCGCGCCGGGCACCAACGACCGGACCAACCCGAACTGCATGGCGAGCCTGAAGCGCGACGTCATCTTCACGAACGTGGCCCTGACCGACGACGGCGACGTCTGGTGGGAAGGCATGAGCGAGGTGCCGCCGGACCACCTCGTCGACTGGCAGGGCAAGGACTGGACGCCGCGGATCGGCCGCGAGAGTGGCGCCAAGGCAGCGCACCCGAATGCGCGATTCACGGTCGCCGCGACGCACAACCCGGCCCTCGACCCCGCCTGGGACTCACCGCAGGGCGTGCCGATCGACGCCTTTATCTTCGGCGGCCGGCGCTCGACGACGGTGCCGCTCGTGACCGAGGCGCGCGACTGGACCGAGGGCGTCTACATGGCCGCGACGATGGGCTCGGAGACGACCGCGGCGGCCGGAGGAGCGCAGGGCGTGGTGCGGCGCGATCCCTTCGCCATGTTGCCGTTCATCGGCTACAACATGAGTGAGTACTTCCAGCACTGGCTCGACCTGGGTGCTTCGCTAGCTGCTTCCGGCGCCACATTGCCGAAGATCTACTGCGTCAACTGGTTCCGAAAGGGCGCCGACGGGCGGTTCGTCTGGCCGGGTTACGGCGACAACATGCGGGTGCTGGCCTGGATCGTCGGCCGCCTCGAGGGGCATGCCGAGGGGGAGCTCAACGCCTTCGGCCTGACGCCGCGCCACGACGATCTCGACTGGTCGGGCCTCGCCTTCAGCCGCGCTGCCTATGCCGGCGTGACGGACGTCGATCCGGCCGCCTGGACGGCCGAGCTGGCGCTGCACGACGCGCTGTTCGCGCAGCTCGCCCGCGGCCTGCCGGCCGAGCTGCCGCAGGTCCGGCAGCGCCTGGCCGAGCGCCTGGCCGGCTGAAGGAACGACATGTCGGTGCAACCGCAATCGCCGCCCTCGCGCCCGCCCGTCGGCGCCTCGGCTCAGGACCTGAACGACGCCGAGTTCCAGGAGCTCGACCGCCTGCTGGCGCAGGTTCCCGAACCGCTCGAGCCGCTCGACGTGGTGATGCTCGACGGCTTCATCGCCGGCGTCGTCGTCCAGCCGCAGCTGATCGACGCGGAGCAATGGCTGCCGTATGTGTTCGATGCCGGCGGCCACCGCTGGGGCGCCGCCGAGCCGGAACCGGAGCAGCTGCGTGCCCGCGAGCTGATCCTGCGCCGGCACGCCGCCATCAACCGCTCGCTCGCCGAGTTCGGCGGCTTCGATCCCTTCATCCTCGAGCCGCCGACGCCGGAAGAGGCCGCCGCGTTCGATGCGGAGCAGGCCGGCGAAGATCCGGCGTTCGAGACCGGGGCCGATGACACGACGGCGCCGGCCGCGCCGCTCGATCCGGTCACCGAAGCGCTCCTGCCCTGGGTCGCAGGCTTCGAGTTCGCAGCCAGCATCTTTCCGGCGCTCGACGAGATGCAGAGCGACGCCGTCGCCGCGAGCCTGGCGCGTCTCTTCCGCTACCTGCCGCCCGACGAGGGCGACGACGATGCGCGCGCCATCGCCGAAGTCATCGACCGCGAGGCGCCGATCGGCACGCTCGATGCCGCCATCGCCGACGTGATCGCCTGCGTCGCCGAGCTCTACGACCTGACCGAGCCGTTGCGCTACCAGGTCGACACGGTGCGCCGCGAGACGCCGAAGGTGGGCCGCAACGACCCCTGCCCGTGCGGCAGCGGGCGCAAGTTCAAGCAGTGCCACGGGTCGAGCGGGTCGAACGGGGCCGCTTGATGCGGCTGCAGCTGCTGTCCGACCTGCACCTGGAGACCGAGCACTACGACCCCACGCCGGCGCCCGGCGCCGAGCTGCTCGTGCTCGCGGGCGACATCGACAGCCGCTGGGAATCGCTGGAGCGGTTTCGCGGCTGGCCGACGCCGGTGGTCTTCGTCGCCGGCAACCACGAATTCGACGACCGCGATCTCGCGGTCGCGGTGCCGGAGCTGCGTCGCCACTGCGCCGGGCTCGGCCTGACGATGCTCGAGCGCGAGAGCGTGGTCGTCGGCGACGACCGGGGCCGTCGCATCCGGTTTCTCGGCACCACGCGCTGGAGCGATTTCGACGTCTTCGGCGAAGCGCGCCGCGCCAAGACGATGCGCGCCGGCGGCTATTTCCAGCGCCTGATGCAGGCCCGCGTCGGAGAGCGGCCCTTCGACGTCGAGGCGATGCGCGAGGAAGCGCTCGCCTGCCGCGCCTGGCTCGAGACCGAGCTGATGCGCCGCGTGGAAGGCGCCGACGGCTGGGACCGCACCGTCGTCGTCACGCATTTCGCGCCGAGCCTGAAGAGCGCCGATCCGCGCTACGGCACGCAGCCGGCGACCGGCAGCTTCTGCAACGCCGACGACGACCTGATCGCCCGCGCCGACCTCTGGTTGCACGGCCACCTGCACTGCATCCAGGACTACCACCTGCCGCGTGCGGGTGGCGGGCAGGCGCGGGTGGTCTGCAACGCGCGTGGCCACGAGCGCCGTGGCGAAACGGTGGCGCACCGGCCGCAACTCGTGCTCGAGGTCTGAGGCCGCGCCCCTAGAATCGCGCCCCTTCCGCCCGACGCGCCCGCACGGCGCGCTTGTCACTTGCCTGCTCCCTCGAAGCCCGTCCCGGGCCGTTACTGCGCCATCGATTTCGGCACGTCCAATTCGGCCATCGCGATCCCGGCGACGGCCGCGACGCCGACGGGCCGGGCCGCGCCCGCCGCATCGGCGATGCGGCTGGTCGAGCTCGAGTCCGGCCACCTCACCATGCCGACCGCCGTGTTCTACGGCTCGGACGGCAACCCGAACGATCCGCCGCGGCGCGACTACGGCCGTGCCGCGCTGGCCGCCTACGTGGAAGGCGGCGAAGGGCGGCTGATGCGGTCGATGAAGAGCATCCTCGGCAGCAGCCTGCTCGAGCAGACGACCGACGTGGGCGGCGGCAAGTCGGTGCGCTACATCGATGTCGTCACCGCCTACATCTCGCATCTCAAGCGCCGCGCCGAAGCGGAAGCCGGCGGGCCGATCGAGCGGGCGATCATCGGCCGTCCGGTCTTCTTCGTCGACGGCGATCCGGCCCGCGACGCGCAGGCCGAGGCCGCCCTGCGCAAGGCGGCGCAGCGGGCCGGCTTTCGCGAGCTCGAGTTCCAGTACGAGCCGATCGCCGCGGCCTTCGACTACGAGCAGGGCGTGCAGCGCGAGCAGAAGGTGCTGGTCGCCGACATCGGCGGCGGCACCTCCGACTTCTCGGTCGTGCGCGTCGGCCCGGCGCTCGCCGCGCGGCTCGACCGCAAGGGCGACATCCTCGCCAACCACGGCGTGCACATCGCCGGCACCGATTTCGACCGGCGCGTCGAGCTCGCGGCGATCATGCCGCTGCTCGGCTTCGGCGGCATCGGCGCATCGGTCGCCGGATCGACGCCGCGCGAAGTGCCGAGCGCGGTCTACTTCGATCTCGCGACCTGGCATCTCATCAACACCGTCTACAACCCGCAGCGGGTCATGGAGCTGCGCGGCATGCGCTCGTACTACGGCGATCCGGTGCAGCACCGCCGGTTGATGGAGGTGGTCGAGGAGCGGCTGGGCCACGACCTGCTGTCCCGTGCCGAAGCCGCCAAGATCGCGGTCGCGGAAGGGGGTGCGGTGGCGATCGATCTCGACCATGTCGAAGGCGGCCTGGCCGCGGGTCTCGATGAGCCCCGGGCCCGCGATGCGCTCGATGCCGACCTCGAGCGCATCGTCGCCGCCGCGCGCACGACCGTCGCCGATGCCGGACTCGGCCCCGAGGCGATCGACGCGCTCTACTTCACCGGCGGATCGACTGGCCTGCGCATGCTGGCCGATCGCTTGCAGCAGGCGTTCCCCGCGGCCCAGGCCGTGCGCGGCGATCGCTTCGCCAGCGTCGCCACCGGCCTCGGCCTGTACGCGCAGCGCCGCTTCGCCGGCGCGCCTTGACCGGAGACGGGTCGGGCCGCGCTCCGCCCGCCATCGTCACGGCGGCGCCGTGCGCCGCGCTCGTCAGCTGTCGATCACCGCCGCCATCGCCAGCGCAGCCGCTTCGACGTTGCCGGTGTTGAGGCCGGCGATGCAGATGCGGCCGGAGCGGATCAGGTAGACCGCGAATTCGTCGCGCAGCCGGTCGACCTGCGCCGGCGTCAGACCGGTATAGCTGAACATGCCGCGCTGGGTCAGGAAGTAGTCGAGGCGGCGGCCGGGCAGCTTCGCGACGAGAGTGGCGTGGAGCGCCTCGCGCATCGACTGGATGCGCAGCCGCATGGCCTCGAGCTCGCCCTCCCATTCGCGCCGCAGTTCGGCCTCGCCCAGCACGGCGGCGACGATCTGTCCGCCGTGGATCGGCGGGCTGGAGTAGTTGCGGCGGATCGTGAATTTCAGCTGGCCGAGCACGTTGACGGCTTCGGCGGCATCGGCGCACACGACGCTCAGCCCGCCGCAGCGTTCGCCGTAGAGGCTCATGCTCTTCGAGAACGAGTTGGCGACGATGAACGACAGCGGCTTGCCGTCTCGGCCGCGTGCCGCGGCCAGCGCGCGCACCGCATGGGCGTCCTCGACGATGCCGTCGCCGAAGCCCTGGTAGGCGAGATCGAGGTAGGGCAGCAGGTCACGCCCGGCCAGGATGGGCACGAGTGCGTCCCATTGCGCGGCCGTCAGGTCGACGCCGGTCGGGTTGTGGCAGCAGGCGTGCAGCAGCACCACGCTGCGCTCGGGCAAGTGGCGCAGCGTGTCGCACATCGCCTCGAACGCGAGCGCGCCGGTGCCGGCGTCGTAGTAGGGATAGGCGTGCACGGCGAGGCCTGCGCCTTCGAACATCGAGCGGTGGTTGTCCCAGCTCGGGTCGCTGACCCAGACGCCGCTGCCGGGCAGCCAGCGGGCGATGAAATCGGCGCCGACCTTGAGCCCGCCGCTCGACCCCACCGACTGGATCGTCGCCACGCGGCGCGCAGCAAGCGCCTCGTGGCCGGCTCCGAACAGCAGCAACTGCACCTGCTCGCGGAAGTTCGCGGCGCCCTCGATCGGCAGGTAGGGCTTGGCGGCCTGTCGCGCCACCACCTGCGCTTCGGCCCGGCGGACCGAGTCGAGCACCGGGATGCGGCCGGCGTCGTCGAAGTAGATGCCGATCGAGAGGTTGATCTTGCCCGGCCGCGGATCCTTCTGGAAATCCTCGTTGAGGCTCAGGATCGGATCGCCGCCGAACGGCTCGACGTGCTCGAACATTCGGTCAGGCCGCCAGCGCGGCTTCGATGTCGCCGTTGAGCGATGCCGGTGAATCGGTGGGCGCGTAGCGCTTGATGACGTGGCCGTCCTTGCCGATCAGGAACTTGGTGAAGTTCCACTTGATCGCCTTGGTGCCGAGGATGCCGGGCGCTTCGGCCGTGAGCCACTTCCAGAGCGGATCGGCCTTGTCGCCGTTGACGTCGACCTTGTGCATCATCGGAAACTTGACGCCGTAGTTGAGCTGGCAGAACGAGGCGATCTCGTCGTCGGAGCCCGGGTCCTGGCCGCCGAACTGGTTGCTCGGGAAGCCGAGCACGACGAAGCCCCTGGCGTTGTATTCCTCCCAGAGCGCCTCGAGGCCCTCGAACTGCGGCGTGAAGCCGCACTTGCTGGCGGTATTGACGATCAGGACCACCTTGCCGCGTTGCGTCGACAGGTGCGCCGGCTGGCCGGCGATGGACGTCACCTCGAAGTCGTAGATGCTTTGCGCTGCTGCGTCTGCCATGGCGTTCTCCAAGCCGCTGATCACGGCATGGTAGCGCCGCCCGCTCGGCTCAGTGCTTGTCGAGCCGGGCGATCGAGAGCAGGTGCTCGAGCTCGGCCCGGTGGTGCACGACGTTGCTGGCATGCCAGCGCTTGATCAGCCACATCGTGCCCGCCACCAGGACGCCGAACACGCTGATGGCAGTGAACGCCGAGAGGCCGAAGCGCGTCATGCCGGTGTAGAACGCGCCGAGGCCGAGGATGCAGGCCTGCTCGTTGAAGTTCTGCACGGCGATCGAGCGGCCGGCGCCCATCAGGTTGGCGCCGCGGTGCTGCAGCAGGGCGTTCATCGGCACGACGAGGTAGCCGCCGATCATGCCGAGCAGGATCAGGAACGGCGCCGCGACCGAGAACGTGGTGACGAAGTTGAGGCCGATGATGAGCACGCCCATCGTGATGCCGAGCGGGATCACCTTGGTCGCCTGGTGCAGCTGCATCCGCATCGAGGCGATGATCGCGCCGATCGCGGTGCCGACGGCGATGACGCCGACCAGCGTCGAGGTCTGCGTCGTGGTGTAGCCGAGCGCCACCGCGGCCCAGGCGAAGACGATGACGCGCAGGTTGCCGAACACGCCCCAGAACAGCGTCGTCGTCGCCAGCGAGATCTGGCCGAGCTTGTCGTTCCAGAGCCGCGCGTTGCAGTTGGAGAAGTCGCGGATCAGCACGCCGACGTTGTTCGAGAGCGGCTGCAGCGGTGCGCCGGTGCGCGGGATGCGCAGGTTGAAGAGCGCGGCGACGACGTAGATGGCGGAGATCAGCGCCAGCGCCGCCTCGGGCGGTGTCGTGATGCCGGTGTCGAACAGCGGCATGTCGAACGACAGCAGGTAGCGCGAGACGACGTGGCCGAGCAGCTGCCCGCCGAGCACCACGCCGAGGATGATCGAGAGGATCGTCAGGCCCTCGATCCAGCCGTTGGCCTTGACGAGCTGCGAGTTGGGCAGCAGCTCGGTCAGGATGCCGTACTTGGCCGGCGAGTAGGCAGCTGCGCCCAGGCCGACGATGGCGAACGCGAACAGGGGGCTGGCGCCGAACAGCATCAGCAGGCAGCCGACGATCTTGATCGCGTTCGAGATGAACATCACCGTGCCCTTGGGCACCGCGTCGGCGAAGGCGCCGACCAGCGGCGCGAGGATCACGTAGAAGAGCGCGCCCAGCGGCGTCAGCGCCGGGATGTGCCACGACGGAGCGCCGGATGTCTTCAGCAACTCGATGGCGGCCACCAGCAACGCGTTGTCGGCGAGCGAGCTGAAGAACTGCGCCGCCATGATGGTGTAGAAGCCTTTTTTCATTCGCTTCGCGGCGGTGCCCGGCGGCACTCCTGACCGCCTTTCGTCTCCTGCGGCGGGGTTTATAGCATGCGCGTTTTTGACCTTCGCACCCACTCGGTGCAGGCCGCGCGACTGTCAGAATTCGGCCATGCCGCGTCCGATCGAAGCGCTCGTCCACGCCGACGCCCTGACGGCGAACCTGGCGCGGGCACGCGAGGCGGCGGCAGGAGCCAAGGTCTGGGCGGTCGTCAAGGCCGACGCGTACGGACACGGTATCGGCAACGTCTTCGCCGCACTGAAGGGCGCCGACGGTTTCGCGCTGCTCGACATCGCCGAAGCGGAACTGCTGCGCGGTCTCGGCTGGCGCGGCCCGATCCTGCTGCTCGAGGGCTGCTTCGACGCCCGCGATCTCGACGCCTGCTCGCGCCTGCGCCTCTGGCACACCGTCCACCACGACGTGCAGATCGATCGCCTGGCCGCGCACAAGACCGAGCAGCCGCACCGCGTCTTCCTGAAGATGAACAGCGGCATGAACCGGCTCGGCTTCGCGCCGGAGGCCTATCGCGCGGCCTGGCTGCGCCTCGATGCCTTGCCGCAAGTCGGCGAGATCACGCTGATGACGCATTTCGCGAACTCCGACGCGAGCGACGAAGCGGCGCACGGCAGCGCGTCGATCGACGCCTCGCTGGCCGCCTTCACGGCAGCGACCGCGGAATTGCCGGGTGAACGCTCCGTCTGCAACAGCGCCGCCACGCTGCGCTTCGGCGCGCGGCTCGCCGCCACGCAGAGCGACTGGGTGCGCCCCGGCATCCTGCTGTACGGCGGCTCGCCCGACCATCCGCTGCACAGCGCCGAGGCCTGGGGCCTGCGGCCGGCCATGACGCTGCGCAGCGAGCTGATCGCGGTGCAGGCGCTCGCTGCCGGCGCGCGTGTCGGCTACGGCTCGAGCTACACGGCGGAGCGCGAGATGCGCGTCGGCATCGTCGCCTGCGGCTACGCCGACGGCTATCCGCGCGTCGCGCCCGGCAGCAACGCGCACGGCACGCCGGTGCTGGTCGACGGCGTGCGCACGCGCACGCTCGGCCGCGTCTCGATGGACATGCTCGTGGTCGATCTCGCACCGGTGCCGGGCGCCCGGCTCGGCAGCGAGGCGGTGCTCTGGGGCCGTGCCGGCAACGGCGCGGTGCTGCCGAT
>CAZZVH010000039.1:0-14904 GCA_964657365.1 uncultured Burkholderiaceae bacterium | reverse complement strand
CGCTGCCGGCGTGCCGCCGGCGGCGCCGCCCGGAGCGTTGTTCGTCGAGCTCGTGCCGCTGCCCTGGGTCGACTTCATCTTCCTGGGCTTCTTCATCATCTTGCCGCTGGTGCCGGACGCAGACATGGACGAGCCGGTGGCCATGGAGCCGGACGTCATTCCCGAGCCCGACGACGAGCCTGCCGTCGATCCCGAAGGCGTCCCCGGCATCGACCCGGGCGTCAGGCCGGGAGTGGAGCCGGCGGGTGCGCCGGTCGAGTTGCTCTGGGCCATGGCGAACCCGCTGGCGCCGATGGCGAGAGCGAGGATGGCGATCGATCGTTTCATGGTTTCTCCGTGAGAAAAGGTGGTGCGACGGTGAGGCAACGCACGTGCCCGTACTCGGGCGCCAGCCGTGGAAAGGGCGAACATTTCGACACGTCGCCAACGTCGCGCGCCGCCGCGCGAACGAACGTGCAGCAGTTGGCAACCGGGCCGGAGAGACCCGCCCCGCACCGCCGGCGGCGTGGCACATTGGCCGCGAACGCAACACCGATCCACGTCGTGACCCCCACCGAACTCGCCGTCTACGCCGGTGAAATGAAGCTCCTGATGACGGGCCTGGCCTCGCTGGCCGCCGTCTTCTTCGCCGCTGCGCTGATGTTCGCCTTCTTTTTCGGGACGGTGAGCCCGCGGCTGCGCCGGGCGCACGCCCGCAGCAAGCGCCTCAAGCTCGAGGTCGAGTCCCTGCGGGCGGCCAACAAGGGCCTGAAGGCCGACCTGGCCACGGGCGCCGACAAGCTCGTCGGCCTCGAGAAGTCGAGGGCGGCGCTCGAGAAGGAAGTGCACCGCCTCGAAGGCATCCGCAAGCGCACCGACACCTCGCTGGTCGAGACCAAGGCGCTGCTGGAGCGGCTGCAGACGGTGACGGCCCACGTCGACATGTCGTAGGCGTCGCCGCCGCGGCGGTTCCCCGGTGGTCGGCGATACTCCGGGCTCCCCCGCACGGAGCATCTCGATGAACGCACCGACCGAACTTTCCCGCATGATCACGAGCCTCGAGGACCGGGTCTCGGCCGACGAATGGCAGACCCGGGTCGACCTCGCCGCCGCCTATCGGCTGGTCGCGATGTTCCGCTGGGACGACCTCGTCTTCACGCACATCACCGCCAGGATTCCCGGCACCGAGCACTACCTGATCAACCCGTACGGGCTGATGTTCGACGAGATCACGGCGTCGAGCCTGGTCAAGATCGACATCGACGGCAAGGTCCTGCAGGACACGCCCTTCCCCATCAACCCGGCCGGCTTCGTGATCCACAGCGCCGTGCACGCGGCGCGGCACGACGTCCAGTGCGTCATGCACACGCACACGCTCAACGGCGTCGCCGTCTCGGCCCAGAAGCGCGGCCTGCTGGCGATCTCGCAGTTCTCGATCTTCGTGCTGGCCAGCCTCGGCTACCACGACTACGAAGGCGTGGCGCTGCGCGACGAGGAGAAGCCGCGGCTCGTCGACGATCTCGGCCGCAACACGTTCCTGATGCTGCGCAACCACGGCTTGCTGACCGTCGGCAAGACGGTCGCGGCGGCGTTCCAGGCGATGTACGCGTTCGAGACCAGCTGCGCGGTGCAGGTGCGGGCCCAGGCGGCCGGCACGATCGCCGACGGCGCGCTCATCGAGATCCATCCGGACATCGTCGCCACCAGCATGGAACAGGCACGCCTGGCGACGCTCGGCGTCGGCCCCGGCGCATTGATCTGGCCCGGCCTGCTGCGCCGCCTCGACCGCGCCGACGACAGCTGGCGCCATTGATGGCGACGACCGCGCCTGCGACCGCCAGGAAGCCCAAGGCCGCCCCGAAGCGCAGCGCCGCGCCTGCAAGGCATGCGGGCGCCGCGGCGCCCGCGGCGACACGGCGAAGCGCCGGCGCCAGGGAGGAATGCATCCTCGTCCTGCAGGGCGGCGGCGCGCTCGGCGCCTACCAGGCAGGCGTCTACGAGTCGCTCGCCGCCCTCGGCCACTCGCCCGACTGGGTCGCCGGCATCTCGATAGGCGCGATCAATGCGGCGCTGATCGCCGGCAACCCGCCGGAGCGACGCGTCGAGCGGCTGCGCGAGTTCTGGGAGGGCGTGTCCTCGTTTCCGTTCCCGGCCCATCCGCTGCCGGCGTCGGCCTCCGCCGTCGGCGGCGCGCGCGACGCGGTCAACGAGACCAACGCGGCGATGGCGATGCTGTTCGGCGTCACCGGCTTCTTCAAGCCACGCGTTCCAGCGGCGCCGTTCCTGCCGCCGGGCTCGCTCGCCTCGATCAGCTATTACGACACCGAGCCGCTCAAGGCGACACTCGAGCGCCTCGTCGATTTCGACCTGCTCAACTCCGGCCGCGTGCGCTGCTCGGTGGGCGCCGTCGACATCGTGAGCGGCAACTTCCGCTACTTCGATACCGACGACCGCCGCCACCCGATCGATGCGCGCCACATCATGGCCAGCGGCGCGCTGCCGCCCGGGTTTCCGCCGATCGAGATCGACGGCGCGTTCTACTGGGACGGCGGCATCGTCTCGAACACGCCGCTCCAGTACGTGCTCGACCAGCCCGGCACGCGCTCGCGGCTGGTGTTCCAGGTCGACCTGTTCGCCGCCCAGGGCGAGATGCCGGCGACGCTGGCCGAAGCCAACGAGCGCGAGAAGGACATCCGTTTCTCGAGCCGCACGCGGCTCAACACCACCTACGAGCTGAAGCGCCAGGCGACGCTGCAGGCGGCCAAGCGACTGGTCGCCAAGCTGCCGGCGAGCCTGCGCGACGACCCCGACGCGAAGGCGCTCGCCGCGCTGCCGGCCGAGGCGGCCGTGTCGGTGGTGCACCTCATCTACCGCAGCAAGCACTACGAGAGCCAGTCGAAGGACTACGAGTTCTCGCGCGCATCGATGATCGAGCACTGGGCCTCGGGCATCACCGACACCCAGACCTCGCTCGAGGATCCGCGCTGGGCGAAGCGCGAGCTGCCCTCGCACGGCGTGCACGTCTTCGACTTCGCGTCCGACACGCAGGTCGGCAACAGATCCGTCACCCCGAACACACCCGCCAGGAAACTCGTGCCATGAGCAAGCTGACCGACAAGATCGCCATCGTCACCGGCGCCGCCAGCGGCATCGGCAAGGAAATCGCGATCGTCTACGCCAGGGAGGGCGCCAAGGTCGTCATCGCCGACATGAACATGGCGGCGGCGCAGGCCACGGCCGACGAGCTCACCGCGACTGGCGCCAGCGCCATGGCCGTCTCGATGGACGTGACCGACGAAGGCCAGGTCAACGCCGCGGTGGCCGCGGTGGTGGCGGCTTGGGGCGGCGTCGACATCCTGGTCAGCAACGCCGGCATCCAGATCGTCCACCCGGTCGAGGACTTCCCGTTCGCCGACTGGAAGAAGATGCTGGCGATCCACCTCGACGGCGCCTTCCTGACCACCAAGGCCTGCCTGCCGCACATGTACGCGTCCGGCCGCGGCGGCTCGATCATCTACATGGGCTCGGTGCATTCCAAGGAGGCGTCGATGCTGAAGGCGCCCTACGTCACCGCCAAGCACGGCCTGATCGGCCTGGCCAAGACGATCGCCAAGGAAGGCGCCAGGCACAAGGTCCGGGCCAACGTGATCTGCCCGGGCTTCGTGCGCACGCCGCTGGTCGACAAGCAGATCCCGGAGCAGGCCAAGGCGCTCGGCATCTCGGAAGACGAGGTCATCAAGAACGTGATGCTCAAGGAAACGGTCGACGGCGAGTTCACGACCGTGGAAGACGTCGCCGAGATCGCGCTGCTGTTCGCCAGCTTTCCGAGCAACGCACTGACCGGCCAGTCGATGGTGGTGAGCCACGGCTGGTTCATGCAGTGATCCCGGCGTCGCCGTCGCGCTTGTAGGACGCAGGCCGGGGCGACACCCGTTCCGAGCCGACACCTTCTCGCCGCTCGGCCGACGCGGTGACGATAGGCGTGCCCCTACGCTTCGCTTCATGAATTCCGCTCTCGCGGAACACCCCATGAGGAGAACCTGATGACTCTCGGAACCATTTTGCTGATCGTGCTGATCCTGCTGCTCGTCGGCGCCCTGCCGAGCTGGGGCTACAGCCGCTCCTGGGGCTACGGACCGACCGGCGGCCTGGGTCTCGTCGTCGTGATCGTCGTCATCCTGCTGGTGCTGGGCATCATCTGACGCCGCTCCGGCGCAGCAGACGGCCCGCCGAGCGCGGGCTTTTTTCTGCGCCGGCGCAGGCCGCGCGCTACAGTAGCCGGCGATGGACAGCCTCGACCTGCAGGTGCTCGGACAAGCCCGCGACTGGCGTCGCGAAGGCCGCGGCGTGTCGCTGGTCACCGTGCTCGAGACCTGGGGCTCGGCGCCGCGCCCGGCCGGCGCGCTGCTCGCGATGCGCGACGACGGCCTCGTCGTCGGCTCGGTCTCCGGCGGCTGCGTCGAAGACGACCTGATCGATCGGGTCCGGCGCGGCGAGCGCGTCGGCAAGCCGTCGCTGATCGCCTACGGCGTCACCAAGGAAGAGGCGGCGCGGTTCGGCTTGCCGTGCGGCGGCAACCTGCGTCTCGTCCAGGAACCGCTGCTCGACACGCGCTGGATCGACGACGTCCTCGAACGGACGGCGCGCCACGAGCTGGCCGCCCGCGTGGTCGATCTCGAGACCGGTGCCGTCACGGTCGAAGCGGCGACGCGCGGCGAAGCGTTCTCGTTCGACGGCATGCGGATGCGCGCGCTCTACGGGCCGCGCTGGCGGATGCTCGTCATCGGCGCCGGCCAGCTCTCGCGCGCCCTCGCCCACATGGCGCTCGGCCTCGACTTCGAAGTCGTCGTCTGCGACCCGCGCGAGGAATACCACCTCACCTGGGACGTGCCCGGCACGACCTTCAGCACGGCGATGCCGGACGACCTGGCGATCGAGATGCAGCTCGATCCGCACACCGCCGTCGTCGCCGTCACCCACGATCCGAAGCTCGACGACCTGGTGCTGCTCGAGGCGCTCAAGTCGCCTGCGTTCTACGTCGGTGCGCTCGGCTCGCGCGGCAACACCGCGCGGCGCAAGGAGCGGCTGCTCCTGTTCGATCTCACCGCCGCCGAGATCGAGCGGCTGCACGGTCCGATCGGGCTCGACATCGGCAGCCGCACGCCGGCCGAGATCGCGGTGTCGATCCTGGCCGAGATCGTCGCGGTGCGGAACGGCGTCGTGGTGACGCAGAAGAAGCCGGTTGCGGCCACCGCGTAGTCGGCGCCGGTCCGCGCCGCGTGGCGTGAGCGTCCGGGCGTGATCCGCTGGCTGGGCGGTCCCGACGACCCGCTGCCGCAGGCCCGCTTCGCGCTCGGCCCGGAGAGCGAGGCGCCAGGTCTCGTCGCGGCCGGCGGCGGCCTCGGCGTCGAGCGGCTCGCCGAGGCCTACGGCAAGGGAATCTTCCCGTGGTACAGCCAGGGACAGCCCATCCTCTGGTGGTCGCCGGATCCGCGCATGGTGCTGCTGCCTGCCGAGTTCAAGCTGGCCAGGTCGCTGCGCAAGACGCTGCGCCGCTTCGTCGGCGCGCCCGGCTGCGAGCTGCGCATCGACCACGGCTTTCGCGACGTGATCACGGCCTGCGCCTCGGCGCCGCGCGACGGCCAGAACGGCACCTGGATCGTGCCGGAGATGGTCGAGGCCTATTGCCAGTGGCACGTCGCCGGATGCGCGCACAGCGTCGAGACCTGGATCGACGGCGAGCTGGCCGGCGGCCTCTACGGCGTGTCGCTCGGCCGGATGTTCTTCGGCGAATCGATGTTCGCGCGGCGCACCGACGCGTCGAAGATCGCGCTCGCCGGCCTCGTCGCCTTCTGCCGCAGCCACGGCATCGAGACGATCGACTGCCAGCAGCGGACCAGCCATCTCGCCTCGTTCGGCGGCCGGGAGCTGCCGCGCGCGCGCTTTCTCGCGCGCCTCGGCGCCGCACTCGAGATGCCTCCGATCGGCGATTGGACCTATGATTTGAAGATGTGGAACGCGCTCGGCACCGACTCCCCGCAGGCGCCGGCCGCCGACGGCGAACGATGACGCACCCGAAGGAGCTTCCTCTCGCGTCGCTGCAGTTCTACGCGACCGCGCCCTACCCCTGCAGCTACATCCCGGGCCGCATGGCGCGCTCGCAGGTGGCCACGCCGAGCCACCTGATCCACGCCGACGCCTACTCCGGCCTCGTCGCCAACGGCTTCCGGCGCAGCGGCATGTTCACCTACCGTCCCTATTGCGACGGCTGCCGCGCCTGCCTGCCGCTGCGGGTGCCGGTCGCCGGCTTCGTGCCGACGCGCAGCCAGCGCCGCGCCCGGCGCGCGCACGGCCAGCTCGAAGCGCGCGTGCTCCGGCTCTGCTTCGTGCCCGAGCACTACCAGCTCTACCTGCGCTACCAGGCCGGCCGCCACATCGGCGGCGGCATGGACCACGATTCGATCGACCAGTACACGCAGTTCCTGCTGCAGAGCCGCGTCAACTCGCGGCTGGTCGAGTTCCGCGAGCCGTCGGCCGACGGCCAGGGCACCCTCAAGATGGTGTCGATCCTCGATGTCCTGAACGACGGCCTGTCGGCGGTCTACACCTTCTTCGAGCCGGAGCCGAAGACGAGCTACGGCACTTACAACGTGATCTGGCAGATCGAGCAGACGAAGCTGCTGGGACTCGCCCATGTGTATCTCGGCTACTGGATCGACCGCAGCGGCAAGATGGCCTACAAGGCGCAGTTCGGACCGCACGAGCTGCTCGTCAACGGCGAGTGGCAGGAGGCCTGACCCCATGGATTTCAACGTCACCCGCGAGCAGTGGATCGACCGTTTCGTGCAACGCCTGGCGATCCTGCGCACCGGCGGCGAACCCGACGACTTCCTGCAGACCGCGACCCGGCTCTGGCCGACGCACGGCCAGACCGATCCGGTGACCGCGGCCGACGCCGAATTCGCGTCCGCACCAGCGGGCGCGGCGGGCTCGGCAGCCGCCGACAGGTTCGAGAAGACGCAGCACGACTTCGACGAGCCGCACCGTTTCGAGAAGACGGAACGGATCCCGGTCGAGCGCATCCAGGCCGCCGGCGAGTACGTGCGCGACAACGCCGAGTGGATCGCCCGCTGCGTCGGCCGCGTCCTTCAGCTCGACCCGATCATCAAGGCCGACGAGGCACGCCGGTCGGTCACCGACCTGGCCGAGCTCGAACGCTGGAGATTGATGAAGCCGGAGACGGCCGCCGAGCAGCTCTACACGCCGATCAAGCCGCGCTCGTCCTGAGCGGAGCCTCCGCTGCGGCGGCGCAGGGGCGCCCTAGTTCGGCAGCAGCTTGCGCAGCTGGGCCGGATCGACGGGCTTCTGCAGATAGTGATCGACCAGCGCGAAGGTCGGCGCGACCCGCGTGTCGTCGCTGGCGCGGCCGGTGATGGCCACCAGCACGATGTCGTCGCCGTAGCGCTCGCGCAGCCGCCGCGTCAGCTCGCCGCCGTCCATGCCGGGCATGCCGACGTCGAGCAGGACGCAATGCGGCTGGTCGGCCTCGACCTTCGCGAGCGCCTCGACGCCGCCGTAGGCCACGTCGACCGAATAGCCGCTCATGCGCAGCAGCTCGGCCAGCATGTCGGCGCCGTCGTGGTCGTCGTCGACCACGAGCACGCGCACGGCGTCGTCGCCGGGTTCGCTCACGTCAGCCACCGGTCGCGGGGGCTTCGGCGACGGCCCTGGCTTCCGGAAGGCCCCAGGCATGCACCATCTCCGCGTGGAGATCGTCGACCTGGCGCGCCAGCGCGACCTTGGCGGCCCACTGCTTCGGCGGCAGGCCCATGGGTGTGATGAGGGCGCGATGCAGCTCCTCGCACGCACGCAGCCAGTCGTGCGTGACCCGGGCCCGCTCGGCTGCGCTTCTGGAGCTTGTCTTGCGGGTTGCCGCCAAGGGAGGTCGTCGGTGAAATGTCGTGGGATGCGCCGATCGCGGGCAAACGGCGTGCCGGAGACCAGGCGCCGACAACGGCACACGGGTTGCCGAATCCAGCGATCCACGCGCCGGACCGGCGCGACCGCCCAGATCATCCACGGAGACCTCCATGAAGGCACTGACCTACCACGGCAGCAAGGACGTCCGCGTCGACAATGTTCCCGACCCGACGCTGCAGTTCGACGACGACATCATCCTGCGCGTCACCTCGACCGCCATCTGCGGCTCCGACCTGCACATCTACCGCGGCAAGATTCCCGGCATGGAGACGGGCGACATCCTCGGCCACGAATTCATGGGCATCGTCGAGGACACCGGCAAGGGCGTGACGAAGCTGAAGCGCGGCGACCGCGTCGTCGTGCCCTTCACGATCTCCTGCGGCGAGTGCTTCTTCTGCAATCGCACGCTGTTTGCCGCTTGCGAGAATACCAACCCCGGCCGCGGCGCCATCCTGAACAAGAAGCAGACGCGTCCCGGGGCCGGCCTGTTCGGCTACAGCCATCTCTACGGCGGCTACCCCGGCGGGCAGGCCGAGCTGGTCCGGGTGCCGAAAGCCAACGTCGGCCCGCTCCTGATCCCCGACTCGACCCTCACCGACGACCAGGTGCTGTTCCTTTCCGACATCCTGCCGACCGGCTACCAGGCCGCCGTCAACGCCGGCATCGGCGCGGGCTCGACCGTCGCCATCTTCGGCGCCGGCCCGGTCGGCCTGATGGCCGCTGCCTCGGCGCGCCTGCTCGGCGCCGAGCGCATCTTCATGGTCGACCACCACCAGTACCGGCTCGACTACGCCGCCGCGACCTACGGCGTCGAGCCGATCAACTTCGACGAGAACGACGACCCTGCGGAGATCATCATCGAGCGCACCGACCGGCGAGGCGTCGACGGGACCATCGATGCGGTCGGCTTCGAGGCCAAGGGCAGCACGCTCGAGACGGTGCTGGCGACGATGAAGCTCGAAGGCTCGAGCGGCAAGGCGCTGCGCCAGGAAATGGCCGCCACGCGCCGCGGCGGCACGGTCAGCGTGCCGGGCGTCTACGCAGGCCACATCCACGGCTTCCTGTTCGGCGACGCGTTCGAGAAGGGCCTGACCTTCAAGGGCGGCCAGACCCATGCCCAGCATTACATGCCGGAGCTGCTCGACCACATCTCCAACGGCCGGCTGAAGCCCGAGGTGATCATCACCCACCACATGGCCCTGGAGGATGCAGCGCACGGCTACCAGATCTTCAACGACAAGGAAGAGGCCTGCCGGAAGGTCGTGCTGACGCCGGGACGCAAGGCGCTTTGACGATGTGCGTGATGGTGGGCGGTGAGGGTTTCGAACCCCCGACCCCGACAGTGTGAATGTCGTGCTCTACCCCTGAGCTAACCGCCCGCGCGCCGGCCCGAACGGGCCGTCAGCGGAAGGTTTTCATTGTGCCACGGCGACGTGGTCGGCCTGGTCGACGACCCGGCGCCAGACGGTCTTGCCGCCGCTCGCCTTGTCGATGGCCGCCAGGACGGCCGCGTGCGCCGCTTCCTCGGCGGCGTCCGGCTCGACGACGACGAAGCTGAGGCCGGTGAAGTCGATCGGCCTGGCCGCGAACTCGGCGGCGAGCGCATCGGCCTCGTCGATGACGAGCGATTCCTGGCCCCGCGTCATGCGGATGTAGACCTCGGCGAGCAGGCCGGCGTCGAGCAGCGCGCCGTGCAGGCTGCGCCCGGTGTTGTTCACCTCGTAGCGCTTGCACAGCGCGTCGAGCGAGTTCGACTTGCCGGGAAAGGCGTCGCGCGCCATCGACAGGCTGTCGGTGACGCGGACCTCGTGCATGTGGAACGGCGGATGGCCGGCCCGGCGCAGCTCGACGTCGAGGAAGGCGATGTCGAAGCTGGCGTTGTGGATGACGATCTCGGCGCCGCGCACGTACGAGATCAGCTCCAGGGCGATGTGCTCGAAGAGCGGCTTGTCGGCGAGGAACTCCTCGGTCAGGCCGTGCACCTTGAGCGCGTCTTCGTGGCTGGCCCGCCCGGGGTTGAGATAGAAGTGGAGGTTGCGGCCGGTGAAGCGCCGGTCGATCAGCTCGACGCAACCGATCTCGATGACGCGGTCGCCCGCATCGGCGCTCAGGCCGGTGGTCTCGGTGTCGAGGAAAACCTGTCGGACGCCCATGCGCTCAGGCCTGCGCGGCGGTCAGCGGAACGCCGGCGCGCATGCCAGTCGGCCGGCCGCGGCCCCAGAGCCAGAGCGCGATGCCGGCGACGATCATCGGCACGCACAGCCACTGACCCATGCTCATGTTGAGCGCCAGCAGCCCGAGGAAATCGTCCGGCTCGCGGAAGTATTCGGCGATGAAGCGCAGCACGCCATAGCCGAACAGGAACGCGCCGGACACCTGGCCCAGGCCGCGCGGCTTCTTGCCGTAGATCCACAGCACGACGAACAGCAGCATGCCCTCGAGCGCGAACTGGTAGAGCTCCGACGGGTGGCGCGGCAAGGGCGAGCCCGATTGCGGAAACACCATGCCCCAGGGCAGGTCGGGGCTCGAGAAGCGGCCCCACAGTTCGCCGTTGATGAAGTTGCCGATCCGGCCGGCCGCGAAGCCGGTCGGCACGCACGGCGCGACCAGATCGGTGACGTCGAGGAAGTGGCGCTTGCGCAGGTGCGCGTACAGCGCGATGGCGGCGATCACGCCGAGCAGGCCGCCGTGGAAGGCCATGCCACCCTTCCAGACCGCGAAGATCTCGAGCGGGTGCGAGGCATAGAAGCCCGGCTTGTAGAACAGCACGTAGCCGAGCCGGCCGCCGATCACGGTGCCGAGCACGCCGAAGAAGAGCAGGTCCTCGACGTCGCGCGGGGTCCAGCCGGCCGACGCGAACTGGGGCAACCGCGAGCGCCGGACCGCCAGGAACAGGAACAGCGCGAAGCCGACCAGGTAGGTCAGGCCGTACCAGTGGATCGCGACCGGAACGCCGAAGCGGGAGAGGTCGAGCGCGATGGGGTTGAACTGGGGATGGACGAGCATCCGGCGATGATACGTTCGGCCTCGCGCGCCTCGTATCATTCCCCTCCCTCCAGACCCGGGCCCGCGATGCCGATCAACCGCCGTTCCCGCCACATCACCGAAGGCGTCGCCCGTGCGCCGAACCGGTCGATGTACTACGCCCTCGGCTACGAGGCCGGCGACTTCGCCAAGCCGATGATCGGCGTCGCCAACGGCCACTCGACCATCACGCCGTGCAACTCCGGCCTGCAGAAGCTCGCCGACGCGGCCGTCGCGGGGATCGAGGAAGCGGGCGGCAACGCGCAGATCTTCGGCACGCCGACGATCAGCGACGGCATGGCGATGGGCACCGAGGGCATGAAGTACAGCCTGGTCTCGCGCGAGGTGATCTCCGACTGCGTCGAGACCTGCGTCGGCGGCCAGTGGATGGACGGCGTGATGGTGATCGGCGGCTGCGACAAGAACATGCCCGGCGGCATGATGGGCATGCTGCGCGCCAACGTGCCGGCCATCTACGTCTACGGCGGCACCATCCTGCCGGGCCGGTACCAGGGCCGGGACCTCAACATCGTCAGCGTCTTCGAGGCGGTCGGCCAGTTCACCGCGGGCAAGATGAGCGAGACCGATTTCGGCGAGATCGAGCGCCGTTCGATTCCGGGCAGCGGCTCGTGCGGCGGCATGTACACGGCCAACACCATGAGCTCGTCGTTCGAGGCGCTGGGCATGGCGCTGCCCTATTCGAGCACCATGGCCAACGTGCACGACGAGATCGTCGGCGCCGCGAAGGAGGCGGCGCGCGTGCTGGTCGAGGCGGTGCGGCGCGACCTGAAGCCGCGCGACATCGTCACCCGGAAGAGCATCGAGAACGCGGTGTCCGTGATCATGGCCACCGGCGGCTCGACCAACGCGGTGCTGCACTTCCTGGCCATCGCCCACGCCGCCGAGGTCGAGTGGACCATCGACGATTTCGAGCGCGTGAGGCAGGGCGTGCCTGTGCTCTGCGACCTGAAGCCGTCGGGCAAGTACCTCGCCGTCGACCTGCACGCCGCCGGCGGCATCCCGCAGGTCATGAAGACGCTGCTCGCCGCGGGCCTGCTGCACGGCGACTGCATGACGATCAGCGGCGAGACGATCGCCGAGACGCTCGCCGACCTGCCCGACGCGCCGCGCGCCGACCAGGACGTGATCCGCCCCATCGACAGGCCGATGTACGGCCACGGCCATCTCGCGATCCTGAAGGGCAACCTGTCGCCGGAAGGCGCGGTCGCCAAGATCACGGGGCTCAAGAATCCGGTGATGACGGGCCCGGCCCGTGTCTTCGACGACGAGGCGTCGGCGATGACCGCCATCATGGACCGGCGCATCGTGCCGGGCGACGTGATGGTGCTGCGCTATCTCGGCCCGAAGGGCGCGCCCGGCATGCCGGAGATGCTGGCGCCGACGAGCGCGCTGATCGGCCAGGGCCTCGGCGAAAGCGTCGGCCTGGTCACCGACGGGCGCTTCTCGGGCGGCACCTGGGGCATGGTCGTCGGCCATGTCGCCCCCGAGGCCTACGCCGGCGGAACGATCGCGCTGATCGAGGAAGGCGATTCGATCACCATCGACGCGCACCGCCTGCTGCTGCAGCTCGAGGTCGGGGATGCCGAAATCGCGCGGCGCAGGGCGGCATGGAAGCCGCCGGCCGCCCGTTACACCCGCGGCGTGCTCGCCAAGTTCGCCAAGAACGCATCGAGCGCCAGCCGCGGCGCAGTGCTCGACGGCGATTGAGATCGGAGCCGGGCGCCCCGGCGCCCGGTCACGGTTCGATCAGCGCTTGCGCGCCCGCGATTTCCGGTCCATGCCGAGGCGGGCGAGGTTTTCCTCGCGCCGGTCGGTTTTCTTCTTCTCCATGCGCTCCATCTCGCGGCGCTTGTTGAGGCCCGACTTGTCGGACCAGATCCACCAGAGCATCGCGCACCCGAACGGCACGGTGAATTTCCAGAGATCGCCGAAGAAGTCCCAGTTCCAGGCACCGATCGGCCCGACGTTGAAGAGGTTCAGGCCTATGACGACGAGGCCGATGAAGACGAACAGCATTCGGTTCTCCAGGCGCGACAGGCGCGGGGTGCGGCTTCGAACTCGACGGCGGCACCCTTCCGTTATGCTGATGGTAGCCCACCGTGTCGGCCCGGCTTTCGAAAGAGACGCATGAGAAGTCACTCCCGGGCCGCTTTTCTGGCGGCCGCTTCGGTGTTCTGCGTCGCCGCGGCCGCGTGGCCCGCGCCGGCGCTGGCCGGCATGGCGCTGGCCAGCCAGAAGAACTGCCTGTCGTGCCACCAGGTCGATTCGAAGATCATCGGCCCGTCGTACCGCAACGTCGCCGCCAAGTACGCCGGCCAGCCCGACGCCGCGGCCAGGCTGGCCACCAAGGTGATGAAGGGCGGCGCCGGCGTCTGGGGCGCGGTGCCGATGCCGGCCAACCCGCAGGTCAACGAGGCGGAGGCGAAGCAGCTGGTGCAGTGGATCCTGTCGCTCAAGTGACGCCTCCCGCCGTGGCGACGAAACCTGCCCCGCGCCCGTTCGAGCCCGAGTTCGAGGCGGCCATGCGCGAGCTCTTCGAGGAGCGCATCGCCTTCAACCGCGTCATCGGCCTGCGGGTCGGCCGGATCTCGGCCGAAGGCGTCGACGGCACCCTGGCGATGCGCCCCGACCTGATCGGCCACTACGGCCACCAGCGGCTGCACGGCGGCGTCATCAGCGCCGCCCTCGATGCGATGGCCGGCCTGGCGGTCATGGCCGCCATGGGCGCGCGCCACATGGACGAGACGCCGGCCGAGCGGGTCGCACGCTTCGCCCGTCTCGGCACCATCGACCTGCGCGTCGACTACCTGCGACCGGCCACCGGCAGCGGCTTCACCGCCCACGGCGAGGTGCTGCGGCTCGGCTCGCGCGTGGCCACGGCACGCATGGAATTCAAGGACGCGGCCGGACAGCTCCTCGCCACCGGAGCGGCGGCCTACATCGTCTCCTGAGGCAGCGGCCGGCGACGGTCAGCCGCCGGCGCGGCAGGCGGCGAATGCGTCGAGCGCCGGCACGTAGGTCGGCGTGGCGACATCGAGCAGGCCGAGCGCCGTGTGGTACAGGTTGTCGTGGCTCAGCTTGTCGTCGAGATGGCCCCGGAGGCAGGCGATGTCGAGGCCGCGGCGCGCTGCCAGCGCCGGGCCCAGCCAGGCCACGAACGGCACCCGCTTCTGCGTCTCCGGCGCGATCGAGTACGGCAGGCCGTGCAGGAACATCCCCATCTCGCCGAGCGATTCGCCGTGGTCGCTCATGTAGAGCAGGCCGGGCGAGAAGTCGTCCTTGGCGTGCAGCCAGTCGATCGTGGCGGCGAGGAACTGGTCGGTGGTGGCGATCGTGTTGTCGTAGGCGTTGACGAGCTCGGCCGGCGCGCACGAGCCGAGCGTCGTGTTCGTGCACTCGGGCAGGAAGCGCTTCATCGACGGCGGCGAGCGCTTGAAGTAGGCCGGCCCGTGGCTGCCCATCTGGTGCAGCACGAGCACGATGCCACGGCGGCGGCGCTCCTCCGGCAACCGGGCCAGCCGCTCGTCGAGCCCGACGAGCAGCGCGTCGTCGAAGCATTCGCCGTCGCCGCACAGGCCGTTCGCGGCGGCCGGCGAGAGGTCGGCGGTGGAGACGTGGGGCACGCGGCTGCAGACCTCCTTGCAGCCGGCCTGGTTGTCGATCCAGAGCACCGCGAGGCCGGCGGCGGTGACGAGATCGAGCAGGTTCTCCTGCTCCGCCGAGCGCTTCTCGAACGCCTGCTTGCCGAGCGCCGAGAACATGCACGGCACCGAATCCCGCGTGTCGGTGCCGCACGAACGGACGTCGTGGAAGCTGAGCACCGAGCGCGTTGCCAGATCGGGCGTGGTGTCGCGCGGGTAGCCGTTCAGGCCGAAGTGGTCGGCGCGCGCGGTCTCGCCG
>CAZZVH010000038.1:0-15247 GCA_964657365.1 uncultured Burkholderiaceae bacterium | reverse complement strand
CTCAGGTTGCGGTCATCCCCGGACTTCGCATACATCTGCTCGACCACGAGTGCCGATCGGTGCGCCAGCATCTGCTGCTTGACGTAGAGGGTGTCGAACTCGTTTCCGCTGACGCCCTGCAGAGCCCCGAGCAACTGCGCCTGATCCGCGCTCATCGCCATCTCCGGTGGCTTCAGGCCGGAGCGCGTGGCTGCGTCTCTCACCGCCTGACCGAGTTGCCGATGGTCCTGAAGCATGCGCGCGGCGAAGGCACGGACGTCCGGATTCGTGCTTTGGGTGAGCGCAGTCTCGGCCGAGAGGATTTCGAACTGGTCGGAGCTCGCCGAAGCCTGGACGAACTCGCGCGTCTGCCTCGACCCCGGCTCTTGCGCGGCTGCCAGCGAAGCGGCAAGCCCTAGGGATGCCGCGATGAGCCCGACGGCGGCCTTGCGGATCGGAGCGTTCCTCATCACGGCTGCCCCTGTCCGCCGCCGGCGCCATAGATGTTGCCGGTCGTGTAGCTGCCGTCGTCCTCGGCGAGGCGGACGTAGATACCCGCGAGCTCGGCTGGCTGGCCGGGGCGGCCGAGTGGCGCAGTCGCGCCGAAGGTGACGACCTTGCCCGGTTGGGCGCCGCCCGAAATCTGCAACGGCGTCCAGACCGGCCCGGGCGCCACGCCGTTGACACGGATGCCCTTCGATCCCAACTGCTTGGCCAGCGATTTGACGTAGTTCATCGTCGCGGCCTTGGTCTGCGCGTAGGCGTAGAGATCGGGCGATGGGTCGTAGGCCTGCTCGGAGGTCGTGCCGATGATGACCGAGCCGGGCTCGAGGTGAGGGACGGCCGCACGGATGATCCAGAACGGCGCATAGATGTTGGTCTTCATCGTGCGATCGAACTCGTCGTCGGTCAGGTCGAGGATCGACGGAACCGATTGCTGACGCCCTGCGTTGCAGACGACGATGTCGAGCCCGCCGAGGCCGCTGACCGCCTTGGCGACCAGGTCGCGGCAGAACGCGGCACTGCGCAGATCGCCCGGGATGGGCACGGCCTTGCGTCCTGCCTTGCGGATCAGATCGACGACCTCCCGCGCGTCCGGCTCTTCTTCGGGCAGATAGTTGATCGCGACATCGGCGCCCTCCCGGGCATAGGCGATCGCGGCCGCACGACCCATGCCGGAATCGCCACCGGTGATGAGCGCCTTGCGCCCGCTCAGGCGGCCGCTGCCGACGTAGCTGGTCTCACCATGATCGGGCCTCGGATCCATCTGGCTGGCGAGGCCGGGCCAGGGCTGCGACTGCGCCTTGAAGGGCGGCTTCGAATATTTGCTGCGCGGGTCCTGCTTGCCACCGCGGGCTTGTTCGGCGGGCGCCGTTTGAGCAGCAGCAGGTCTCGCCATCGCCAGCGCCGCAGCGCCGATCGTTGCCGCAGTCAGTGCTTGGCGGCGTGTTGTATCGCCCATGGGCGGATCTCCAGTTCTGAAATTTCGTACTGTCGTGTACGGGTCTCGGAAAGGGGGCAAGCCGCGTTCCCACCGATGGGGACCCCTGCGAATGCGCAGCTGCTGGCCGATCTGCAGTCCTTAACATCGGGTCGTCAGGAACACGTTGGCAGAACCATGAAAGATCCTCATCTGGACGCGAGCCCCGTCGGCCGCGGCGTCGACATTCCGCCCTTCTATGCGGGCCAGATCGGCAGCCATGCGGCTGCAAAAGCCAGGTCCGGATTCGAGATCGTGCCGATGCACTTCGGCCAGCCGACAGAAGGCGCTGCGCCCGCTGCGCTCGCGGCGGCAAGAAACGCGCTCGAGCACGGCCCCCAAGGTTATTGGGAGTCGGAATCGCTGCGCGAGCGCATCGCACTGCACTACAAGCTGAGCCACGGCCTCGACATCGCGCCGGAGCGCGTCTTGCTGACCACCGGCGCCAGCGCCGGCCTCGTCGCCGCATTCACGGCCTTGTTCGCGATTGGCGACCGGGTCGCCATGGCGCGGCCAGGCTACCCGGCGTATCGCAATGCCTTGCGCGCGCTGGGGCGTGTGCCTGTGGAGGTGGACTGTGGCGCGGCCAACGAATACCGATTGTCGGCAGACCAACTCGCCGCATTGCCGATGCCGCTGCATGGAGTCATCGTGGCGAGCCCCGCCAATCCGACAGGAACCATGCTCGACCGCGATGCGCTGGTCTCGCTCGCGAGTGCCTGTCGGGCGCGCGGCGTGCGGTTGATTTCAGACGAGATCTATCACGGCATTTCCTACGACGGCAGAGTTGCAGTCAGTGCGCTCGAGGCCGATCCGGACGCCATCGTCATCAACAGCTTCTCGAAGCTGTTCCGCATGCCTGGCTGGCGCATCGGATGGATGGTCGCCCCCCTGTCCTGCGTGCCGCAGCTTCGCAATCACCTCATCAACTTCTTCCTCACGCCACCGGCGCTTTCCCAACATGCGGCACTCGCCGCCTTCGACGAACTCGATGCGTTGCGGGGTTCGGTTGCGCGCTACGCGGACAACCGTGCGACGCTGTTGAGGGAGTTGCCGAGCCTGGGGCTGGGCGGCATCGCGCCACCGGAAGGCGCGTTCTACCTCTACATCGACGTCGGGCATCTCACGTCCGACAGTCTTGCGCTCTGCCACCGGTTGCTCGACGACACCGGCATCGCTCTGGCGCCCGGGATCGATTTCGACGTCGAGCATGGAGGGCAACACATTCGGATGTCGTTCGCGGTGACGCACGTTCAGGTCGAACGTGCATTGACGCTGATGCGTCCCTGGATCGCTTCGATCTCGCGACGCGGCAGTGGCGAACCTGTGCGACGCTGACCGAACCCTACCGCTTCTCTTCGCCGATCAGCGTGAAGCCGCGGCGGCGCAGCGAATCGCTGACCCAGCGGGCGCCGTTGACGCCGCAGAACAGCATGTAGATGGCGTAGAACGCGAGCAGCGCGAGCGCCAGCGCGGCGGTGCGCGAGCTGGCCGTCGGCGCGCCGCTGAAGTACGACGAGCTCAGGTAGAACAGCACGGCGACGATGCCGAGCAGCCAGGTGCGCCGCACGATCGCCTTGAGCGAGCCGATGAAGAACGCCTGCCAGGAAAAGCCCATCTTCACGCGCACGATGTCGCCGTTGGGCGACTTGAACAAACGATAGGTACTCATCTCGACCACTCAGCTCCGTCGGCGTTGACGGCTTCGATTCAGAAGCCCGGAAGGTACCGTCTTTCGTCGCTGAACGACCAGAACTGTCGCGACGAGCGGCGGTACAAAGTCTGCTTCGACGGTCGAACGGTCGGCTGAAGACCGCGATGGTTTCGCCAGCGTCAACGGGGTAACGGGATGTGTGGCGTGCCAGGCCGGCGGCCGTGTGCGATGCGCCGCTTTTCGGTCACGTCGTCGGTCAGGCGATGCGGCCGAACCACCAGATCGAGAGGCCGGCCGCGAGCGTCACCAGCAAGGCGCCGACGGCCGCGAGCAGGCCGCTAATCTCCGTTTCCTTTTTCTCGACGATGAGCCGCGTACTCAGCCCCTGATAGACCTTCTTCAGGTCCTGGGCGGTGCCGGCGTAGAAGTAGTCGGCGTGGGTCTCGCTGGCGATCGCCTTGAGCGTGTCTTCGTCGAGCCGCACGCGCATCGACCAGCCCTCGAAGCCGATCGTCTCGCCCTCCTTGGTGCCGATGCCGACGGTGTAGATGCGGACGCCGCGGTCGGCGGCCATCTTGGCGGCCTCGATCGAGTCGGGGCCGGTCGTGCGCTGGCCGTCGGTGAGCAGGATGATGGCGGCCGAGGCGTACGAGCCCGCGGGCACGGGCACGAAATCCGCCTTCGCCTTGTCGGCCGGGCTCGGCGGCATCTCTCGCGCGCCGGTGATCTGCGAGAGATCGATGCCGGCATCGGGAAAGATGGTGGCCAGCGACAGGACGATGCCGCTGCCGATGGCGGTGCCGCGCTGCAGCTGGAAGCGGTCGATCGCGGCGTTGACGTCGTCGCGGCTCAGCGTCGGCGCCTGCACGACCGCGGCGGTGCCGGCGAACGAGACGACGGCGATCTTGACGTTGCGGGGCAGGTCGGCGACGAAGCTCTTGGCCGCCTCCTGCGCGGCGACGATGCGGCTCGGCAGCACGTCGGCAGCGCGCATGCTGCCCGACACGTCCATCGCCAGCACGATGGTCTCCTGCGCCGACGGCAAGGTGATCAGTGCGGCCGGCCGCGACGACGCGAACAGCAGCGTCGACAGGGCCAGCAGCAGGAGCACCGGCGGCACGTGGCGGCGCCAGGCCCCGCCGCGGCCGAGCGCTTCCTTCACGAGCCCGAGATTGGCGTAGCGCAGCGTCGACTTCTTGCGCCGCGTCACGAGGAAGACGTAGAGCACGACGAGCACCGGCACGCTCGACGCGCCCCACAGCATCGAGGGCCAGAGGAAGGTCATGAACGGATGCGCGCTCATGGGGTCGTCATCGCTGGCCTGACGTGGCCCGGCACGCCGCCGCGCCGTGGCCCGCTCCAGTTGGCGAGGCGGCTGCGCTGCTTGCGCAGGTCGGCGAAGCGCCGGATCGCGTCGACCAGATCGTCGTCGGTGGCGAGCTCGAGGGTGTCGACGCCGGTCTGCGCGAGCGATCGGCGCAAGGCGATCTCGCGCCGCTCGGCCGCGGCCTTGAAGCGCTTGCGAAAGCCCGAGTCGTGCGTGTCGACGACGATCTGCTCGCCGGTCTCGGCGTCCTTCATGGTCAGCAGGCCGAGATCGGGCAGGTCCATCTCGAGCGGATCGAACAGCCGCACCGCGGTGACCTCGTGACGCATCGTCAGCTGGCCGAGCGCTTTCTCCCAGCCGGGCGGACTGATGAAGTCGGAGACGACGAAGATGGTCGAGCGCCGCTTGATGTGGCGCGATGCGGAGGCGAGCAGGTCGCGCAGATCGGTGACGCCGGCGCCCGCCTCGGCAGGCCGCGCGGCCATGCGTTGCAGCAGCTCGAGCACCTGCAGGCGGCCGCCGCGTGCCGGCAGCACGGTGTCGACGGAGGTGCCGTAGAGCAGCGCGCCGACGCGGTTGCCGTGGCGCGTCAGCAGCCGGGCCAGCACGCCGGTGAACTCGCGGGCGATGCGGCGTTTCGTGTGTTCACCGGAGCCGAAATCGACGCTCGCCGAGAGGTCGACGAGGAACCAGGCCGAGTGCTCGCGGTCTTCGGTGAACTGGCGCACGTACGGCTCCTGGAGGCGGGCCGTGACGTTCCAGTCGATGTGGCGCACGTCGTCGTGGTGCTGGTACTCGCGCAGGTCGGCGAGATCGAGGCCGACACCGCGCATGAGGGTGCGGTGGTCGCCCTGGAGCAGGCCGTCGAGGCGGCGCAGGACCGTCCATTCGAGGCGCTCGAGCACGGCCTGCGAGTTTTCCGAGCGGTCATCGAAGCCGTCGGCCGGGCGCCGGGCCGCCCCAAGGCCGGCCGCGCCCCCTCGGGGGGCAGTGACCGAAGGGAGCGTGGGGGCCGTCATGACACGAGCGGTTTGTCGGGCACGGAGATCTTCTTCATGATGCGCTGAATCAAGCTGTCGGCATCGATGCCTTCGGCCAGCGCTTCGTAAGACAGCACCAGCCGATGCCGCAGCACGTCGCCGACGAGGCCGGTCATGTCCTCCGGCAGCGCATAGCTGCGGCCGCGCATGAAGGCCAGCGCGCGGGCGCCCTCGATCAGGCCGATGGTGGCGCGCGGGCTGGCGCCGAAGGTCAGGTACTTCTCCATCTCGGGCAGCTCGTAGCGGGCCGGCCGGCGCGTCGCGCTGACCAGCTTGACCGCGTACTGCATCAGCGACGGATCGACGTAGACCTTGCGGCATTCCTGCTGCAGCTCGGCAAGCTGGCCCATCGTCGCGATCGGCGAGAGCGTGACCGGCGCGCTGGTCACGCGCTGCACGATCACGAACTCCTCTTCCTCGTTCGGGTAGTCGACCAGCACCTTCATCATGAAGCGGTCGACCTGCGCCTCGGGCAACGGGTAGGTGCCCTCGGTCTCGATCGGGTTCTGCGTCGCCATGACGAGGAACGGCTCGGGCACCTTGTGCGTCTCGCCGGCGATCGTCACCTGCCGTTCCTGCATCACCTCGAGCAGGGCGCTCTGCACCTTGGCCGGCGCGCGGTTGATCTCGTCGGCGAGCAGCAGGTGCGTGAAGACCGGCCCGAGCGCGGTCGAGAACTCGCCGGTGCGCGGGTTGAAGACGCGCGTGCCGACCAGATCGGCGGGCACCAGGTCGGGCGTGAACTGGATCCGCTTGAAGGTGCCGCGCAAGGTCTGCGCGAGCGTCTTGACGGTGAGCGTCTTGGCCAGGCCGGGCACACCCTCGACCAGCAGGTGGCCCTGCGCCAGCATCGCCACCATCACGCGCTCGAGGAAATGATCCTGGCCGACGACGACGCGCTTGACCTCGTAGAGGATGCGCTCCATCAGCCCGGACGCTTCGCTGGAGATGTTGGCGGTGTCTGTCATCGGGGTGCTCAGAACGGCGGCATGCCGGCGGCCGACGCCGCGTTCTCGATCGGCATGGCGAAGCCGATGCCGATGAAGACGCGCTGCCGGCTCGGGTTGAGGATGGCGGTGACGATGCCGACGACCGAGCCGTCCATCGTCACCAGCGGGCCGCCGGAGTTGCCGGGGTTGGCCGCGGCGTCGAACTGGATCAGGTTGGTGAGCATCTGCTGGCCGTCGGGCGAGCGGAACTGGCGCTTCAGGCCGGAGACGACGCCTTCCGAGACCGACGGGCCGATGCCGAACGGGAAGCCGACCGCGATGACCTGGTCGCCGGGCGAGAGATCGCTCGTCGAGCGCATCGTCGCGGCCTCGAGATCGTCGGGGATCGTGCGGGCGCGCAGCACGGCGAGATCGTTCTCGGGCTGCGTGTTGACGACCACTGCGTCGGATTCGGTGCCGTCGAAGAAGGTGACGCGGATCTTCCTGGCGCCGGCGACGACGTGCAGGTTGGTGAGGATGGTGCCGTTGTCGATGATGACCACGCCGCTGCCGACGCCGCGCTCGACGTTGCCGTGCTCCTTGTCGTCGCTGCCGTCGTCGCCTTCGGTCATCAGGCCGATCACGCGGACCACCGAGGGAATGATGGCGTCGTAGGCGCGGGCGGAGGGCGAGACCAGCGGCTTGTCCTCGATCGACTGGCGGACGGCGGCGTCGATCTGCTCGATCGTCAGCGGCGTCTTCGGGACGAGCGTCGGGTTGAGCCACCAGAACGCCGCGGCCAGGCCGATCAAGGCCAGCGCCCAGAGACGGCGTTCGTTGCGGGCGACGGCTGCCGTCCATCGGCCGCGACGGCCGGGCGGTGGAACGGGAACGGTGGGCTCCGGGGAGGTCGCGTCGCCTGAAGTGTGCGGCGCTCCGGTGCGCTCCGGAGCGTCGGGAACGCGCTGGGAACGGCTGTAGAGCGGCACTTTCTTCATGGGCGGCGGTGCGACTGGGCAGACGCACGCAAGACACGGGCCGCCTCCGGGAAGTACGGTAGCACGCTGTGCATGACCTGTCATGGCGCGGCCGCCCTTCCGAGGAGGCATGATCCGCACCCGTGTGGATCGACACGCATTGCCACCTCGACGCGGCCGATTTCGACGCCGACCGCGATGCCGTCGTCGCCGCGGCCCGGGCCGCCGGCGTGGCGTCGATCGTCATTCCGGCCGTCGACGCGGGTAATTTCGAGCGCGTCCGCATGCTGGCCCATGAGCACGGGCTGGCCTACGCGGTGGGCATCCATCCCATGTGCACCAACGGCGCGGGCGAGGCCGATCTGGCAGCGCTTCGTCACTTTCTCGAGACGCATCGCGACGACCCGCGGCTCGTCGCGGTCGGCGAGATCGGTCTCGATCACTTCATCGAGGGGCTCGATCCGGAGCGGCAGGCGGCGATCTTCGCGGCGCAGCTGAAGCTCGCCGCGACCTTCGACCTGCCGGTGCTGCTGCATGTCAGGAAGGCGGTCGACAGCGTGCTGAAGCAGCTGCGAATCCGTCCGGTGCAGGGCGGCATCGCCCACGCGTTCAACGGCAGCGCGCAGCAGGCGGACGCGTTCGTCGGGCTCGGCTTCAAACTCGGCTTCGGCGGCGCACTGACGTTCGACCGCGCGCTGCGCATCCGCCATGTCGCGACGGTCGTGCCGGCCGCGGCCATCGTCATGGAGACCGATGCGCCCGACATCGCGCCGCAGTGGCTCTACCGCACCGCGGCGGCACGCGCGGCGGGTGCGACGATGCGCAACGACTCCGCCGAGCTGCCGCGCATCGCGGCCGTGCTCGCCGGCCTGCGCGGCGTCGATGTCGACACGCTCGCCGCGGCGACCACGGCCAACGCGCTCGCAGCGCTGCCGCGTCTCGGCGCGCTCCTGCTGCAGCCGGCATGACGCTGCCCGAAGTCACCATCTCGGAGGCACGCGGCGTTCGCTACCTGCATCTCGGCACGCCGTGGATCCAGGGCGCGATGCGGATCGCCGAGCCGCTCGTCATCGAGCTCGACTACGTGCAGCGGATGATGGTGTGGATGCTGTTCCGCGAAGACGCCGCGGTCGCCGAAGGCCATGCCGTGCAGCTCGGTCTCGGCGCCGGCGCGATCACGCGCTTCTGCCACAAGCGGCTGAAGATGCGCACGACCGCCGTCGAGCTCAATCCGCAGGTGATCGCGGCCTGCCGCCACTGGTTCCGGCTGCCGGCCGATTCGGCGCTGCTCTCGGTGCTGCTGACGGACGCCGCGGCCTACGTCGCCGACAAGGCGCAGCGGGGCACCGTCGACGTGCTGTCGGTCGACCTGTACGACCACGAGGCGGCCAGTCCGGTGCTCGACAGCGCCGCGTTCTACGCCGCTTGCCACGCCGCGCTGGCCGAAGGTGGGCTCATGACGGTGAACCTGTTCGGCCGCGATGCCTCGTTCGAGAAGAGCTTCGCCCGCATCGCCGCGGCGTTCGGCGCCGGCAGCGTCCTCAGCCTGAAGCCGACGCGCGAGGGCAACACGGTCGTGCTTGCGATGAAGCATGTCACGGTGCCCGGGGCCGCCGAGCTTGCCCGGCGTGCTGAAAACATCGAAACTCGCTGGCAGTTGCCGGCCCGGAAGTGGCTGCGCATGATGCGGCCTCCCGAGGTGGCATCGAGCCCACAACACGAGCCGCTCCCTCCATGAAAACGACGACGAAAGGCACACGCCCCGAGGCGCTGACGCCGGCCGGCAACGCCGTGGTCCGCGAGCTGCCCGTGGAGCGCGCCGGCAACGCCTCGCGTCTCGGCAACACGCTCCTGCCCGCCACTGACCTGACGCTGCCGCCCGCCATGCCCGCGGGCAAGCTGACCTGGCAGACGCTGCTCGCCTGGGCGCGCGAAGACAAGCTCCTCAGCCCCGAAGACATCGACCGCACCGCGCACCGCTTCACCGGCGGCAACAGCGCGCAGCACCCGCTGGTCCGCCTCGGCGGCGCCAACCTCACGCGGCTGGGCGACGGCAAGGTCCTCGACACCGAGACCCTGACCGAGTGGGTCGCCAAGCGCTGCAGGATGCCCTACATGCGGATCGATCCGCTGCGGGCAGACGTCGGCCGCGTCGCCGACGTGATGTCGATCAACTACGCGGAGCGCCGCCACGCGCTGCCGCTCACGTTCGGCCCGGTCGAGGTGACGATCGCCACCTGCGAGCCGCTCGACATCGCCTGGACGTCGGAGATCGAGTCGCACACCAAGCGGGTGGTGCGGCTGGTCATCGTCAACCCGGTCGAGATCGCGCGCTACACGACCGAGTTCTACGCGCTCTCCCGCTCGGTGCGCAACGCGACCAAGATGGGCGAGTCGGCGGCGCTCGCCAACTTCGAGCAGCTGGTCGAGCTCGGCAAGAGCTCGAAGCAGCTCGACGCCAACGATTCCGGCGTCATCCAGGTCGTCGACTGGCTCTGGCAATACGCGTTCGACCAGCGCGCCTCCGACATCCACCTCGAGCCGCGCCGCGAGCGCAGCGTCATCCGCTTCCGCATCGACGGCGTCATGCACACCGTCTACCAGCTGCCGCCCGGCGTGATGAGCGCGATGGTGGCGCGCGTCAAGCTGCTCGGCCGGATGGACGTGGTCGAGCGCCGCCGCCCGCTCGACGGCCGCATCAAGGTCCGCAACCCGCTCGGCGACGAAGTGGAAATGCGCCTGTCGACGCTGCCGACCGCGTTCGGCGAGAAGATGGTGATGCGGATCTTCGATCCCGACACCACCGTCAAGTCGCTCGAGCACCTCGGCTTCGGCAGCCACGACGGCAAGCGCTGGGAAGAGCTGGTGGCCAAGCCGCACGGCATCATCCTCGTCACCGGCCCCACGGGTTCCGGCAAGACGACGACCCTCTACTCGACGCTGCGCCGCCTCGCCACCGACGAAGTCAACGTCTGCACCATCGAAGACCCGATCGAGATGATCCAGCCTGCGTTCAACCAGACGCAGGTGCAGCCGCTGATCGACCTGAACTTCGCCGAAGGCCTGCGTGCCCTCATGCGCCAGGACCCCGACATCATCATGGTCGGCGAGATCCGCGACCTGCAGACGGCCGACATGGCGATCCAGGCGTCGCTCACCGGCCACCTCGTCTTCTCGACGCTGCACACCAACGATTCGGCCTCGGCGATCACGCGCCTGAACGACCTCGGCGTCGCGCCCTACCTGATCGGCTCGACGCTGATCGGCGTGCTGGCGCAACGCCTGGTCCGCACGCTCTGCCCGGCCTGCAAGGTGCCCGATCCGGAGGTCACGCGCGAGACCCTGCACGAGGTCGTCAAGCCGTGGCGCCTGAACGGCGGCGTGCGGCCGTACCAGGCGGTCGGCTGCCTCGAGTGCCGCATGACCGGCTTCCGTGGCCGGGCCGGCCTGTTCGAGCTGCTCACCATCAGCGACGCCGCGCGGAACTCGATCCAACCGGTCTGCAACGAGACCAAGCTGCGCGCGCAGGCCTTGGTCGACGGCCTGCGGCCGCTCCGCCTGGCCGGAGCGATGAAGGTCGCCGAAGGCGTGACCACGCTCGACGAAGTGCTGCGCGCCACGCCTGCCTGGGAGCAGCCGACGGGCGCTTGACCGTGCAGCCATCGCGCCTCGAAGCGATGCCGGCAGCGAGGCCGCGTTGAGGATCAAGAACGAGCGCGACTTCTGGTCCGGCCTGCTGTTCGTGGTGGTCGGCGTCGCGTTCGCCTTCGGTGCCGCCAGCTACGGCATGGGGCCCGCCTGCGCAGCCGCCGATCCTTGTCCCGGCGGCCTCTGGGCGCGCTTCTCGCAGCTCTCGACCCAGCCCGGCGCCGGTTTCTTCCCGCTCGGCCTCTCGATCCTCCTCGCCCTGCTGGGCGCCGTCGTGCTCTTCAAGGCGTTGACGTTCGAGAGCGAGGGCGGAGATCCGATCGGCGCCGTCGCCTGGCGGCCGCTGCTCGCCGTCGTCGCCTCGATCGTCCTCTTCGGTGCGATGGTGGAGCCGCTCGGGCTCGTCGTGTCGGCGCCGATGCTGGTCGTCGTCTCGAGCCTGGCCTGCAAGGGCGTCCGGTGGAAGAGCTTGCTCGCCAGCGCCGTCGTCCTCACGCTCGCGTGCTGGGCCGCCGTCGTCTGGGGATTCCGGCTGGCGGTGCCGCTCTGGCCATGGTTCGTCGCTTGAATGCCGACGCGACGCAGGGCTGACACGCGCGCATGAGTCTCCTGCACGACCTGGGCCTCGGCCTCGCGGTCGCCTTCACGGCGCAGAACCTCCTGTCCGCCCTGATCGGCTGCCTGCTGGGCACGGCGATCGGCGTGCTCCCGGGCATCGGCCCGGTGGCGACGATCGCCATGTTGCTGCCCGCTGCCTACGGCCTCGACGCGACACCCGCGCTCGTCATGCTGGCCGGCATCTACTACGGCGCGCAGTACGGCGGGTCGACCACTGCGATCCTCATCAACGTGCCGGGCGAAGCGTCGTCCGGCATCACGACCATCGACGGCTACCAGATGGCGCGCCAGGGCCGCGCCGGCGCGGCGCTGTCGGTGGCGGCGCTGGGCTCGTTCTTCGCGGGCTGCGTCGGCACCGTCGTCATCGCCGCCCTGGCGACGCCGTTGACGGCGCTCGCCTTCCGGTTCGGGCCGGCCGAGTACTTCTCCTTGATGCTGCTCGGGCTGGTCGGCGCGGTCGTGCTGGCGTCGGGCTCGGTCGTGAAGGCGCTCGCGATGGTCGTGCTCGGCCTGCTGCTGGCGCAGGTGGGCACCGACGCGCTCTCCGGCACGGCGCGCTACGCCTTCGATCTCCCGCAACTCGGCGACGGCCTCGGCTTCGTGGTGATCGGCGTCGGCGTGTTCGCGATCGGCGAGATCATCGCCCACCTGGGCGGCCCCGCCGAGAAGCGCCAGGTCTTCACGCGCCGCATCGAAGGCCTCTGGCCGGATCGGCGGGACGTCGACGAGGCCTGGCCCGCGGTGCTGCGCGGCACGGCGCTCGGCGCGCTGCTCGGCATCCTGCCCGGCGGCGGCGTCCTGCTGGCCTCGTTCGCCTCGTACACGCTCGAGAAGCGGGTGGCGCGGCGGCCGCGCATTCCGTTCGGCAAGGGCGCGATCCAGGGCGTGGCCGGCCCCGAATCGGCGAACAACGCGGCCGCGCAGACGTCCTTCATCCCGATGCTCACGCTCGGCATCCCGCCCAACGCGGTGATGGCGCTGCTGGCCGGCGCCTTGACGATCAAGGGCATCCAGCCCGGCCCGCAGGTGATGACCAGCAACCCGCAGCTGTTCTGGGGCCTGATCGCCTCGATGTGGGTCGGCAACGCCATGCTGGTGGTGCTCATCCTGCCGCTGGTCGGCATCTGGATCCGGTTGCTGACGGTGCCGTATCGCCTGCTGTTCCCGACGGTCACGCTGTTCTGCTGCATCGGCGTCTACTCGCTCGGCCACAGCACCTTCGACGTCTACCTGACGGCGCTGTTCGCGCTCCTCGGCTACGTGTTCCACAAGCTCGGCTGCGAGCCGACGCCGCTCCTGCTCGGCTTCGTGCTCGGGCCGCCGATGGAGGAAAACCTGCGCCGCGCCCTGCTGTCGTCGAAGGGCGACTGGGGCACGCTGGTGACGCGGCCGCTGTCGTCCGGCCTGCTGATCGCCGCGGCGCTGCTGGTCGTGGTCGCTGCCTTGCCCTCGATCCAGCAGAAGCGGGACGCGGCGCTGTCGGAGGAGTGACTCCTGCGGGCTCGGCATGGGCCGGCCGGCCTGTCGAGAACATCGCATCCGTTATCGTCGCCGCATGAGCAAGCACCGATTCGACTGGACCACCGGCTACCCCTCGACGCGCCTGCCGGTCTTCGCCCGCAACGTCGTCTCCACCTCGCATCCGCTCGCCGCGCAGGCCGGCGTGTGCATCCTGCAGCAGGGTGGCAACGCGGTCGATGCGGCGATCGCGGCGGCCGCCGCGATGATGCTGCTCGAGCCCTGCAGCAACGGCCTCGGCTCGGACATGTTCTGCATCCTGTGGGACGGGGAAAAGCTGCACGGACTGAACGCGAGCGGGCCGGCGCCGGCGGCGTGGACGCCCGAGTACTTCCGGAGGAAGCATGGCGCCGACGGACTCAAGCCGCCGATGCGCGGCTGGGATTCCGCGACCGTGCCGGGCGCCGTCGGTGGCTGGGTGACGATGTCGGAGCGCTTCGGCAAGCTCGCGTTCGCCGACCTGCTCGCGCCGGCCATCGAGATCGGCGAGCGCGGCTACGCGGTGCCGATCGTCATCCAGGAGAAGTGGGTGGCGGCGGCGCCGCTGCTGCGCGCGCAGCCGGGCTGGGCCGAGGCCTTCCTGCCGCACGGCCGGGCGCCGGAAGTCTCCGAGCGCTTCGCCTTCACGGCCGCCGCGAAGAGCCTGCGCGCCATCGCCGACACGCACGGCGGGGCGTTCTATCACGGCGAGATCGCCGAGGCGATCGCCGCGCACTCGGCTGCCCACGGCGGCTCGATGACGGTGGCCGATCTCGCGGCCTACCGGCCGGAGTGGGTCGATCCGATCGGCATCGATGCCTGGGGCCATCGACTGCACGAGATCCCGCCGAACGGGCAGGGCATCGCCGCGCTGGTCGCGCTCGGCATCCTGCGCCACTTCGACGTCGCCTCGATGCCGATCGACGGCCCCGAATGCCAGCACCTGATGATCGAGGCGATGAAGCTCGCCTTCGCCGACGTGTACGAGCACGTCGCCGACCCGCGCGGCGGCATGCGCCTGACGCCACAGCAGATGCTCGACGAGAGCTACCTCGCATCGCGGGCGAAGCGGATCGATCCGAAGAAGGCGCAGCGCTTCCTGCACGGCCATGCGCCGAAGGGCGGCACGATCTATCTCACCGCGGCCGACGAGAGCGGGATGATGGTGAGCTTCATCCAGAGCAACTACATGGGCTTCGGCTCGGGCATCGTCGTGCCGGGCTGGGGCGTCTCGATGCAGAACCGCGGCCACGGCTTCTCGCTCGATCCTGCCAGCCCGAACTGCGTCGCACCGGGCAAGCGCCCCTTCCACACCATCATCCCCGCGTTCCTCACGAAGGACGGCAAGCCGCAGATGAGCTTCGGCGTGATGGGCGGCAACATGCAGCCGCAAGGCCACCTGCAGACGCTCACGCGCATGCTGGCGCATGCGCAGCAGCCGCAGGCCGCCTGCGATGCGCCGCGCTGGCGCTTCAACCAGGGGCTCGAGATCAACGTCGAGGCGTCGATGCCGACGGCGACGGTCGACGGCCTGGTCGCGCGTGGCCACGAGGTCGAGGTCATCCAGGACAGCTACCAGGACTTCGGCGCCGGCCAGTTCATCTGGCGGCTCGGCGACCCGTCGGTCGAAGGCTACGTCGCGGCGAGCGACCCGCGGCGCGACGGGCAGGCGGCTGGCTACTGATCGGCCGGCGGGCGACGTCGGTCATCGACGGTCGTCGCGCGACAGCCAGTCGATCCACGCGCGCGTCACGGCGTCGGGCTGATCGATCGCCGAGAGGTGCCCGCAGGTCGGCACGGCGACGAGCGTCGATCCGGCGATGCCGTGCGCCATCTCGCGGGCGTGCTCGGGCGGCGTGATCTCGTCGTCGGCGCCGACGAGGATCAGCGTCGGGCAGGCGATCGCAGCCAGCGTCGACAGCGATTCGCGCCGCCCGATGCAGGCCGTCTGCTGCCGGGCGAAGGCCTCGGCGCCGGTGTCGTCCATCATCGAACGGAAGGTCTCGCGCAAGGCGGCGTCGCGGAGATGCGAAGGGTGCACCGTGTGCGGAAACTGCTTGTCGGCGAGCGCGTCGAAGCCACCGTCCTGCGCCGCGCT
>CAZZVH010000037.1:0-15467 GCA_964657365.1 uncultured Burkholderiaceae bacterium | reverse complement strand
TGCGCCAGGACGGCCCGATCGAGAACATGATCTTCGACATCCCGACGCTGATCGAGACCATCTCGCGCGGCATCACGCTGTATCCGGGCGACCTCATCGCCACCGGCACGCCGGCCGGCGTCGGCATGGGCATGACGCCGCCGAGCTGGCTGAAGGCCGGCGACGTGGTGCGGATCGAGGTCGACGGCCTCGGCCGGATCGAAAACCGGTTCGTCTGAACCCCAAGGACCCCAACAGGAGACAACACATGACCACCGCATTCACCCCGCACGCCAAGAACCACACCGGGCTCGGCCCGATGGCCTCGCGCGTCGTCCAGGCCAACGACATGGACTGGGAGCCGATCGCCTATCCCGGCTGCTCCGTCAAGACCCTGATGGTCGACCGCAAGACCGGCCTGCTCACCGTGCTGCTGAAGATGGAGCCCGGCGCGCAGCTGCCCGACCACGAGCACATGCTGACCGAGCAGACCTACATGATCGAAGGCCGTCTCGTCGACAAGGACGGCCCGGAGGCAGGCCTGGAGGTCGGCCCGGGCGAATTCGTCTATCGCCCGGCCGGCACCCGCCATTCGGCGTGGACGCCAGAGGGCGGCCTGATGCTGGCGATCTTCCAGGTGCCGAACAAGTTCTACGACGAAGGCGGCAAGCAGGTCGACCTGGTCGGCGACGAATGGGGCGCCAAGTGGGGCCACGTGATGGGCTGAACGCCGGGCCGCGCGGCGGCACGCCCCCGCACCCATGACCCCATGACAGAAGCGCCCCACGCGCTCGCAACGGAGACACGCATGCAACCCACCACCATCGGCCTCGGGCCGACACCGGCGCCCGGCCGCGACGCCACGGCCGACCGCCCCGGCCTGCTCGGCTGGTACCGCGAGCTCGGCAGCCGCGAACGCAGGACCTTCTGGGCCTGCTTCGGCGGCTGGTCGCTCGACTCGATGGACGTCAACCTCTACAGCTTCGTCATTCCGACGCCGATGGGCCTGTGGGGCATGACGCGCGGCGAGGCCGGCATGCTGGCGACGGCGGCGCTGGTGTCGTCGGCCCTCGGCGGCTGGGTCACCGGCATCCTGGCCGACCGCATCGGCCGCGTCCGCGCGCTCCAGATCACGATCCTCTGGTTCGCGTTGTTCACCGCCGCCAGCGCGCTCACGAATTCGTACTGGCAGCTGATGGGCGTGCGCATCCTCCAGGGCTTCGGCTTCGGTGGCGAGTGGGCCGCCGGCGCGCTGCTGATCGGCGAAATCATCCGCGACAAGCACCGCGGCAAGGGCAACGGCGTCGTGCACAGCGGCTGGGCCGTTGGCTGGGGCGCGGCGGCGATCCTCTACACCGTCATCTTCTCGCTGGCCCCGAAGGAGATCGCCTGGCGCCTGCTGTTCGCGTTCGGCCTGCTGCCGGCGCTGATGATCTTCGTGCTGCGCCGCTTCGTCGAGGAGCCGCCGGTGTTCGTGGAGCTGCAGAAGCGCTACGCCCAGGGCGAGCTGAAACGCAAGAGCGTGTTAGCGATCTTCGCGCCCGCCTATCTGCGGATCACGCTGCTGGCGTCGCTGCTGGCGGTCGGCACGCAGGGCGGCTTCTACGCGGTGACTGTCTGGCTTCCCACCTACCTGAAGACGGTGCGCCATCTCTCGGTGCTCAACACCGGCGGCTACCTGATGGTCGTCATCGTCGCTTCGTTCATCGGCTACGTCACGAGCGCCTACGTCTGCGACGTGATCGGCCGCAAGAAGACCCTCTATCTCTTCGCGATCTGCTCGGTCGTGACGGTGCTGCTCTACACCTTCGTGCCGATCAGCGACACGGCGATGCTCTTCCTCGGCTTCCCGCTCGGTTTCTTCGCCTCCGGCATCTACAGCCCGCTCGGCGCCTTCCTGAACGAGCTCTATCCGACGGCGATCCGCGGCTCGGGCATCGGCTTCTGCTTCAACGTCGGCCGGGCCATCGGCGCCCTGTTCCCGTTCCTGGTGGGCAGCCTGAGCATCCCGCTCGGCGAAGCGATCGGCGTGTTCGCGATCGGGGCGTACGGGCTGATCATCCTCTCGGCGTTGATGCTGCCGGAAACGGTCGGCAGCTCGCTGCATGCCGCCGACTGATCGGCGGCCTTGGGCGGGGGCGCACATTCGGATACATTTCGGCCATCAGCTCGCACAGAGCGGCGCAAAGGAGACGAGATGAGCGAAGCCCTCCGGAACCAGTCGTACCAGGATTCACGCATCGAGGACGAACCGATCCTCGGCAAGGTGCTGACGCTGCCCAACGGCAACATCCAGCAACTCACCTTCCTGGAAAAGGTGCTTGTCACCTTGCATCTCACGAACGCCAAGGCGCTCGAAGCGCGCTACTTCAAGGCCGCGAACTCCTGACGTCGTCGAGCTCGACCATCATCGGTTGATGGTCGGACGCTCGCGTCGCGCCGTCCACCCGCACGGCGCGCAGGCGCGCTCGCAAGTCGCTCGTCGCGAAGACGAAGTCGCACGCGAAGGCTTCGGGCCATTGCACGCGATCGTGCACGCCGGTCGTCGGCGGTTGCGCGACGCCCGGGTGCAGCCGGGCCCACACATCGTCGAAATCGGTCGTGACGCCGTCGTCGAACGGCGCCGTCAGCCGGGCGTGCCCCGGGTCCGTCGGGCGCATGTTGAAGTCGCCCACCAGCAGCGCCGAGACCGTCTGCCGCTGGCTGTGGAACGGCCCGTCGGAGGCGTCCAGCAGCCGCTCGCCGACAGCGTGACCGCAGGCCTCGGCATGGGCCGCCCGCAGCGCCTCGACCTGCGCCCCGCGCTGCACCGCGGAGTAGTACTCGAGGTGCGTCGTCATGACGCGAAGCGGCCCGAACGGCGTCTCGACCACCGCCTCCAGCAGGGCCCGCGGCATGCTGCGCACGCCGGGATCGCTCGGCCAGGGCAGGCGCGTGCGCGTCGCCTGCAGCACCGGCAGGCGGCTCAGGATCATGTTGCCGAACCGGCGGCGGCTCCGGTCCGGCGCCGCCGTGTCGACGGCGACGCCCTCCACTGCCGTGAAGCCCGGCAGCGATGCCGCCAGCGCCGCGAACTGGTCTTCACCGGCGCTGCCTGCGAGCGCCGGGAAATTCGCGGCGACCTCCTGGAAGCAGAAGACGTCGACGTCGGCGATGGCGCGCGCCTCGCGGACGATGCGTGCGGGATCGACGCGGCCGTCGGTGCCGAGGCACCACTGGATGTTCCAGGTGAGCAGCTTCATGGCGATGCGATGCGGGCTCCGTCGGAGAATGCCGCGCTCAGCGGATGCCGGCGCGCATGAACGACTGGACGAACTGGCGCTGGAACAGCAGGAAGCCGACCAGCAGCGGCGCCGACGTCATCAGGGTCGCCGCCGTGATGATGGACCAGTCGACGCCCTGGTCCGTCGACGAGAACACCTGCAGGCCGACGGTGAGCGGCCGCGTCTCGACCGAATTGCTGACGATCAGCGGCCACAGGAAGTTGTTCCAGTGGTAGCTCACCGAGACGAGCGCGTAGGCGAGGTAGATCGGCCTTGCGAGCGGCACGTAGACCTTCATCAGGATCTGCACGGCGCTCGCGCCTTCGACGCGGGCCGCGTCGTCGAGCTCCTTCGGCACCGACTTGAAGGTCTGGCGCAGCAGGAAGATGCCGAACGCCGAGGCGAAGTAAGGCAGGCCGATGGCGAGCAGCGTGTCGCGCAGGCCGAGCGCGTTCATGGTCCGGTAGTTCTCGACGATGAGGACGTCGGGCATCACCATCAGCTGCAGCAGGATCAGGCCGAAGACGAGATCGCGGCCGCGGAACGTGAAGCGCGCCAGCGCATAGGCGGCCAGGGTGCCGAACACCATCTGCGCGATCACGATCATCGTCACCAGCAGCGTCGTGTTGAGGAAGTAGCGCGCGAACGGGGCGGCGTTCCAGGCGTTGGCGAAGTTCTCCAGCGTCAGCGGGGCGCCGATCGCGAAACGCGTGGAGTAGGCCGATGGGTGGAAGGCCGTCCACACCGCGTAGAGCAGGGGCAGGATCCAGAGCAGGCCGAGCAACCAGGCGGCCGCGGTCTCGAGCACGCGGGCGGCGGGCGCGGGGCGGAAGACGGTGCTGACCGGCGTCATTGGTAGTGCGTGCGCCGGTCGAGGAAGCGCAGCTGCAGGAAGGCGACGATGCCGAGCGCGGCCAGCACGACCACGGTGAGCGCAGCCGCGTAGCCGGTGTCCCAGAAGCTGAAGCCGACCTGGTAGATGTAGTAGAGCAGCAGCGTGCTGGCGTTGTCGGGGCCGCCGCGCGTCATGACGAAGATGTGGTCGACCATGCGCACCGAGTTGATCAGGGCGTTGATCAGCACGAACAGCGTCGTCGGCATCAGCAGCGGAAACAGCACGCGCCGGAAGTACTGCCAGCGCGACGCGCCCTCGAGCGCCGCGGCCTCGCCGAGCGAGGGCGGGATCTGCTGCAGCGCCGCGAGGTAGAAGATCATGAAGAAGCCGGCCTCCTTCCACACCGCGACGACGATCATCGCGCCGAGCACCGTGTGCTTGTCGCCCAGCCAGTTGTGGCTGGGCAGGCCGAGCCACTGGGTGGCCTGCTCGAGCAGGCCGTACTGCGGCGTGTAGAAGAAGAGCCAGATGTTGGCCACCGCGATCATCGGCAGCACGGTGGGCGTGAAGTACGCGAGCCGCAGCGCGCCGCGGCCGGCGATGCGGCTGTTGACCCAGAGCGCCATCGCGATGGCCAGCGCGATCGACAGCGGCACCGTGCCCACCGCGTAGACCACGTTGTTCCAGAGCGCCTGCCAGAAGACGTCGTCGCCGGCCATCGAGCGGTAGTTCTCGATGCCGGCGAAATGCGACGGGCGGCCCTTCTTCGCGGTCGAGAACAGGCTGTCCCAGACGGTGGCGAGCGCCGGCCAGTGCGTGAAGGCGACCAGCAGCACCAGCGCCGGCAGAAGCAGCAGCCAGGGCGTGACGCGGGCGCGCAGGCCGTTCATCGCCATCGACACGTCACGGCGGCGGCAGCGGCGGCGACGCCTACTTCCTGAAGTCCTTCAGGATGCGGGTCGCCTCGCGCTGCGCATCCTTCATCGCTTCGGCCGGCGGCTTGGAGCCCGTGAGCGCGGCCTGCAGGCCGTTGTTGAGCGCCGTCGTGACGCGCTGGTTGTCGTGCGTCGACAGCTCCGCGACCGAGTACTGGAGCTGGTCGCGCGCGACCGCCGCCTGCGGCACGTCCTGCGCGTACTTCTTCATCTCCGGCGTGTCCCAGGCGGCCGGCGTGACCGCGACGTAGCCGGTGGCGATGCTCCACTGCGCGGCGTGCTGCGGCGAGGTCAGCCACTTCATGAACTTCAGCGACGCCTGCTGCTCGGCCGGCGTGTTCTTCGCTAACAGGTAGAGGTTGCCGCCGCCGGTCGGGCTGCCGAAGTGCTTCTTCGCCGGCAGCATCGCCACGCCGAACGGAAAGCCGGCGTTGGTTCGGATGTTGGTGAGGTTGCCGGTCGTGGTCCAGACCATCGCCGCCTTCTTCTCGAAGAAGTCCTTCGGCGTCGTGCCCCACTCGATCACGCCGGGCGGCATCACCTTGTCCTTCGCCGACAGGTCGACCCAGTACTGCAGCGCCTCGATCACCGCCGGCTTGTCGAAGTAGGTCTCGGTGCCGGCATCGTTCATGAGGACGACGTCGTTCGGCGTCGTCAGGCCCTGGAACAGCCAGTACGGAAAGCCCGACGACGGGATCTTGACGCCCCACTGCGTGACGTTGCCGGCGGCATCGCGCCTGGTGAGCTTCTTCGCGAAATCGACCATCTGGTCCCAGCTCGCCGGGCCTTTCTCGGGATCGAGGCCGGCCTCCTTGAAGGCGTCCTTGTTCCAGTAGAGGACGATGGTGGAGCGCTGGAACGGAATGCCCCAGGTCTTGCCGCCGGTCTGGCTGTTCAGCATGAAGCTCTTGTAGAAGCCGCCCAGCCACTTCTTGTCGTCCGCCGACCTGGCGACGTCGTCGATCGGCACGATCGCGTCCTCGTCGATCAGCGAGAACATGTCGGTCGAGAGCAGAACGGCGAGCTGCGGCGGCTTGCCGCTCCTGGTCGCCGTCAGCACCTTGACGATGCTCTCCTGGTAGGTGCCCGAGTAGATCGGGTTGACCTTGATGTCGGGGTTCTCCTTGCCGAAGTCGGCCGCCATCTGGTCGATCGTCTTCGTCACCGGGCCGCCGACGGCCACGGGGTAGTAGAAGTTGACCTCGGTCACCTTCTGCGCCGCGGCGGGCCATGCGGCTGCCGCGGCGACGACGGCCAGCGTGCCGAGCAGTGTTCTTCTCGTGTGCGTTCCCATGCGTGTCTCCTGATGCGATCGTTCAAACGGCGAGATGGTCGACGTCGTCGCGGCGCAGGCCGGTCGCGACGTCGAAGTGGTGGGTGTCCTGCGGCGACCAGTCCAGGCGGACGGACATGCCCTCGGCGAGCACGTGGCGCCCCGGCAGGCGCGCGGCGAGCACGTCGGCCGGCGACGCGGCGAGTGTGGGATCGCCCGATGTCGTGCATGTGACGACGGTGTCGGCGCCCAGGTACTCCGCGCTCTGCACGATCGCCGTCACGCCGCCGGCATCGACCAGGCGCACGTGCTCGGGGCGCACGCCGAGCTTCACGCCCGGCCGGCCGGTCGCGGCGAGGATGTTCATCGGCGGCGTGCCGATGAAGCGCGCCGCGAAGAGCGACGCCGGCCTGGCATAGAGCTCGGCCGGCGGCGCGTCCTGCTCGATGCGGCCGGCGTGGAGCAGCACGACCTGGTCGGCCATGCTCATCGCCTCGGTCTGGTCGTGGGTGACGTAGACCATCGTCATGCCGAGCTTCTGCTGCAGCGTGCGGATCTCCCGCCGCATCTCCTGGCGCAGCTGCGCGTCGAGATTCGAGAGCGGCTCGTCCATCAGGCAGACCCTGGTCTCGGCGATGATGGCGCGGCCGAGCGCGACGCGCTGCTGCTGGCCGCCGGAGAGCTGCGACGGCTTCCGGTCGAGCAAGGCGCCCAGGCCGAGCAGTTCGGCGACGCGCTTCAGCCGCGCGGCGTGGCCGGAAGCCGGCTCCTTGCGGACTTTGAGCCCGAACAGGATGTTCTCGCCGACGCTCAGGTGCGGGAACAGGGCGTACGACTGGAACACCATCGAGATCCGCCGCTCGGCTGGCGCCAGCAGGGTGACGTCGCGGCCGTCGATCAGGATGCGGCCTTGCGACGGCGTGTCGAGCCCGGCGATCATGCGCAGCGTCGTCGACTTGCCGCACCCCGATGGCCCGAGCAGGACGACCAGCTGCCCCGACGGCGTCGAGAAGCTCGCCCGATCGACCGCCTTCGCGGTGCCCCAGTGCTTGCTGACGCCCTCCAGTTGCAGCGCGCTCATCGATTCGTCGGCATCCGGAGAGTGTCGGTGCGGGCCCCGCGAGCCGGCAGCCGGGAGAACCCCAGACGGGCTCCCGCACGGGGCGCAGCCAACTTTACGTCTTCGCTTGTCCGGTTTTCGGCGCGCTTGCCGTCTTACCTAGAGCACCTCCAGGAGAACGCATGACTGCCATCGCCTCGAACCCGCCGGCCACGCGCATGCCCCGGCATCTCCTCACCGTCGCCCTGCTGGGCGCCGCCGGCCTGGCCGCGTGGGCGGCCTACCTTTCCGCGCAGGCGACCACGCCGCATCCGCTGCACGCGCTGGCGCGCACCGAACAACGGATCGCGCTCGATCTCAAGACCAAGATCAAGGTCGAACTGGCGAAGGAGTACCGGAGCGTCCGTGCGGCCGACACCGACGCGAAGTCGCCACCGATCCCGCCGTCTGAAACCTGGCCGGCGCAGTAGACACCGGTCGAACCGGCGCACCGCCGGCGCGGGCCGGCTAGGATCGGCGCACGGCCCGGCGTCGGGTCGTGGAGAAGCGCGGATGGAATCAACCACCGGACCACGCCGGGTCAGCGCCAGCCTGGAGGCACGCATCGATGCCGTGCAGGCGGTGATGCGCGAGCGCGGCATGGAGCCCGACGCGTTCGTCGACGACGCGGCGCATCTCGTCGAGGAGCAGTGGATCCCGCAGAACGGCGCCCGCGTCGTCGCCAAGGCGTGGACCGACCCTGCATTCCGCGAGCGCCTGCTGGCGAACGGCCGCGATGCCGTGATGGCGCTCGGCTACCCGATGCCCCGCCACCACCGGCATCTGGTCGCGCTCGAGAACACCGGCTCCGTCCACAACGTCATCTGCTGCACGCTCTGCTCGTGCACCGCGTTCACGATCGTCGGCCTGCCGCCCGACTGGTACAAGGATCTCGAGTACCGAGCCCGCGTCGTGCGCGAATCGCGCACCGTGCTGCGCGAGATGGGCCTGGCGCTGGCGCCGGAGGTCGAGATCCGCGTCTGGGACACGACGGCCGACACGCGCTACATGGTGCTTCCGGCGCGCCCGCCGCGAACGGAGGGCTGGTCGGAAGACGCGCTGGCGGCGATCGTCACGCGGGACGGGTTGATCGGCGTCGCCCGGCTCTAGGCGGCGCGGGAACGTCAGCTCGGAAGACACCATGGACGGCATCCACGACCTCGGCGGCAGGCAGGGCTTCGGCGCCGTGCGCCATGCGGCCGACGCACCGGCCTTCCACGCGCCGTGGGAGCGTCGAGCCAACGCGCTCTACGCGCTGGCCGTCAAGCTGGGCGTCTTCAACATGGACGAATACCGCCACGCCATCGAGCGCATGGAGCCACGCCACTATCTCTCGGCGGGCTATTACGAGCGCACGCTGACCAGCCTGGCGACCCTGCTGGTCGAAAAAGGGCTGGTCACGCACGAGGAACTGGAGCGGCGCGTCGACGGGGCTTTCCCGCTGGCACGGCCGGGCGCGACCGGCCGAACCAACGTCGCCACGCGCGCCACGTTCCGGCCGGGCGACCGCGTCGTCGCGCGCAGCGACCACGTGCCCGGCCATGTCCGCCTGCCGGCGTACGTGCGGGGCAAGACGGGCATCGTCGTCGGCGTGTCGCCGCCCTATCCGTTCCCCGACGCCCATGCGCATGGCGTCGAGGCCGAGGACGAGCCGACCTGCGACGTGCGCTTTTCCAGCACCGACCTCTGGCCCGGCTCGGCCGACGCGGCGTTCGTCCACGTCGGCATCTTCCAGAGCTATCTCGCACACGCCGGCTGAGCCGCGTCGGGCGGCCGATGCGGCGCGCCCGCGCCGAGCGACGTCGGCGGTCACCGCTCCGGCGCCGTCGATTTGACTACGACGTAGATCACGACCTCGGCGGAATCGGTGCGGCCGCGTGCGCCGACCAGTCAAAACCGGTCCGATTGCGCACCCCTTGCCCGGGCCCGCGCAGTACAACCTCCGCCCATGACGCCCGCCGCCATCCCTGACAACGAGACCGAACGCCTGGCCCGCCTGCGCGAGCTGTTCGTGCTCGACAGCAAGCCCGAGGCCGTGTTCGATTCGATCGCCCTCATGGCGTCGGAGATCTGCGGCACCCCGGTGGCGCTCATCAGCCTCGTCGACGGCGAGCGGCAGTGGTTCAAGGCCAAGGTCGGCATTCCGGGCATCGACGAGACGCCGCGCGACATCGCCTTCTGCGGCCACGCCATCCTGGCCGACACGCTGTTCGAGATCCCGGACGCGCTGGAGGACGCGCGCTTCGCCGACAACCCGCTGGTGACGGGTGAGCAGGGCGTCCGCTTCTATGCGGGCGCGCCGCTCAAGCTGGCGACCGGCGAGCGCATCGGCACGCTGTGCGTGATCGATCGCGAGAGCAAGAAGCTGACCACGAAACAGGGCAAGCAGCTGCGCGCCCTGGCGGCGATGGCGACCGAGGCGCTGACCATGCGGCGCGATCTCATCAGCGCGGCGCTGCTGGCGCGCACGACCTACGAGCAGACGCTGATGGACACCTCGGCGGAGATCGCCGACCTGTACGACAACGCGCCTTGCGCCTACCACTCGCTCGATGCCGACGGCGTCTTCGTGCGCGCCAACAAGACCGCGTTGCGCTGGCTGGGAACGACGCGCGAGGAGCTGATCGGCAGGAAGCGCATGTCCGACTTCCTCACGCAAGCCGGCCTGGAGCTGTTTCGCACCGGCTTTCCGAAGCTCGTCAGCGACGGCCGGCTGGACAACTTCGAATTCGATCTGATCGGCGCCGGCGGAGCGTCCCGCCGGGTGATCGCCAGCGCCACCACGGTCGAGGACGCCGACGGCAGGTTCCTGATGACCCGCACGGTCTCGTACGACATCAGCGAGCTGATGCAGGTGAAGGACGAGCTGCGACGCGCCAACCACGAGCAGCAGTCCATGCTCGACACCGACCTGATCGGCATCGTCAAGCTGAAGGACCGGCACGTCACCTGGGCCAACAAGGGCGTCGAGCACATGATGGGCTATGCGCCGGGCGAGCTGATCGGGCTGCCTTCGCGCGTGGTCTATGCCGACGAGGCCGCCCACCTGGCGAGCGGCGCAGCGATCTATCCGACCGTGCACGAGGGCAAGCCGATCCGCACCGAGCTGAAGATGAAGCACAAGGACGGCCACACGCTGTGGATCGACACCCGCGTGGTGGCGATGCCGGGCGAGCACGGCGAGGTGATGTGCCTGCTGGTCGACATCACGCCGATGAAGCAGGCGGAAGAGGTGCGCATCCGCACGCTCGCGCTCGAGGCGGAGAACCGGCAGCTCGTCGAGAGCAACCGGGTCAAGGGCCTGTTCCTGCAGAACATGTCGCACGAGCTGCACACGCCGCTCAACGCGGTGATCGGCTATGCACACCTGCTGCAGTCGGGCGCGGTCCGGCCCGACTCGCCCAAGTTCGCCAGCTACCTGAGCCAGATCGCCGCGAGCGGGCGCTCGCTGCTCGGCCTGATCGACACGATGCTCAACTTCGCGAAGGTGGAATCGGGCAAGTTCGAGTTCAAGCCGGAACCGGTCGACGTCCGGCACCTGGTGCGCGACGTGATCGAGATGGTGCGGGCCGACGCACTGGCCAAGCAGATCGAGCTCGCCGTCGACATCGACCCGTCGCTCGGCGAAGCCACGCTCGACGAGATGCGGCTCACGCAGGTGATCTCGCACTACCTGTCGAACGCGATCAAGTTCTCGCGCGAAGGAGGCCGTGTCGAGGTTCGGGCGCTCGCCGCGAACGCGGACCATTTCCGCGTCGAGGTGGAGGACCAGGGCATCGGCATCGCCGAGTCGGACCTGCCCCGGTTGTTCACCGCCTTCCAGCAGATCAGCGAGGGCCGCTCCAAGGCCTACGAAGGCGCAGGACTCAGCCTCGCGCTGACCAAGCGGCTGGTCGAAGCGCAGGGCGGCAGCGTCGGCGTGACGAGCACGATCGGCGAAGGCAGCGTGTTCCACCTCGTGCTGCCGCTGCGGCCTGCCGAGGCCGTCGCAGCCGCAGGCTGATCGGCTGCCCTAGAGCTCGCGCAGCGCCGTCGTGACGGGCAGGCGCGCCGCCCGCACGGCCGGGAACAGGCCGCCGATGAAGCCGATGGCCAGGGCCCACTTGAGACCGGCCCAGAGCAGCTCCGGCGTCACGCGCAGCTCGAAGCTGAGCTTGCCGGTCTGGTTCAGCGTCGAGGCGGTCTGGCCGTTGAACAGCAGGTAGGCCAGCAGGCCGCCGAGCAAGCCGCCGATCAGCGCCAGCAGCATCGTCTCCAGCATGACGGCGACCACCACCGGCAGCCCCGAGAAGCCGATCGCGCGCAGGGTCGCGATCTCCCGTGCGCGCTGGGCGACGGCGGCGAACATCGTGTTGAGGGCGCCGAACATGGCGCCGATCGCCATGATCGTGCCGACCACGATGCCCACGGCACGGATCAGCTTGGTGATGTTTTCCGACTGCTTGCCGTAGTACTCCGCCGTCGTCGACGCATCGACCTGGAGCTGCGGGTTGGCGGCCAGCGCCGCCTTGAAGGCGCCGACCGCCTGCGCGTCGGCCAGCCGCACCGTCACCGAGGCGCGCCCCTTGCCGCGCCGGTACGCGTCGGCGACGACGTCGGCATCGCCCCAGAGCTCCGAGTCGAGCGCATCGCCGGACGCGAACACGCCCACCACCGTCCACGTGTTCGCACCGAGGCGCAGCTCCCGGCCGACCTGCAGGCCGTCGAACTGGCGCACCGCGCCGCGGCCGACGATGAGCTCGCGCAGGCCCGGCGTGAAGCGCCGCCCCTCGACGATCTTCACCTGCGGCCGCACCGCCCACGCCTGGTTGCCGACGCCGCGGATCTGCACGCTGCTCCAATCGCCGGCAACGCCGCCCCTGGGCCGCACGTTGGCCGCGGCCACGAGCTCGTCGGAGGCGAGCGGCTCGCCCTTGGCGTCGCGGACGATGCCCGCCGTCTGCTCGATCTGCACGACGCTGTCGCGGTCGAGCACCGACGACACCTCCGAGGCCGACGCACCGCGCATGACGATCACCGTGTCGGTCGTCCCGGTGGCCCGGATCGTCTCGTTGTAGCCCTCGGCCATCGCGAGCAGGGCGACCAGCACGCCGACGACGCCGGCGATGCCGATCACGATCACCGCCGACGCGCCGAGGCGCGCCTTCAGCGTGCTGACGCCGACCGCGGCCACCTGCAGCGCTTGCCGGCCGCGCCGCGCGAGCAGCAGCCAGGCAGCGAGCAGCACGGCGAGCAGCACCGCGCCCGGCCACGGCACGAACACCCATCCGGCGAGAACGACGACGAGGAAGACGAGCAGGCCGATGTTGGCAAGAGCGCGCATGGGTGCGATTCCCTGGAGTGCTAGCGCCCGGCCAGCGCGTCGACGGTGTTCAGGCGAAGCGCGTTCCAGCCCGGCAGCGCACCGACGACGAGACCGAACGCCGCCATCAGGAAGACGCCGAGCACCCAGGTGCTCGCGCCGACCGCGTGCAGCGGCATCATGCCGCCGGTCTGCCTGGCGATCAACGGCACCAGGCCGCTCGCGATCAGGAGCCCGCCGATGCCGCCGATCACCAGCAGCAACACCGATTCGACCAGCACCATCGCCATCACGCTGCCGTTCGAGAAGCCGATCGTCTTCAGCACGCCGATCTCTCCGGTGCGCTCGCGCACCGCCTGCATCATCGTGTTGCCGGAGAGCAGCAGCAAGGTGAAGAACACCGCGCCCATGATGCCGGTGACGATCAGCCCGATGTCGGCGAACTGCTTCAGCCAGCCGGCCATCGCCGCCTGCTCGGTCTGCGTGTTGGTCTCGTGATCGGAGTTCTCGGAGATCGCGTCGATCGCCTTGGCGACCCGGTCGGCCTGGCCGGCATCGGCCACGCGCGTCACATACCAGCCGACGTTGCCGCGGTTGTACGGCGTCGTCTCGTCGAAGTACGCCCAGTTGAGCAGGAACTGCTGGTCGGCGAAGCTGTTCGCTTCCTTGTCGGTCGAATGCATGATGCCGACGATCTCGAACGACCAGTTCTTGCTGCCGCTCCTGTCGGGAAAGATGTTCGATTGCAGCGGGATCCTGTCGCCCACTTTCCACTTGAACTTCTCGGCCAGGCCCACGCCGATCAGGGCGCCGGTGCGGGTCTCGGCGAACGCCTTGCGCTCGGCAGCGCTGACCGCGATCTCGGGATAGACGTCGAGATAGTTCGGCGGCACCGCGAAGCTGAAGACCTGGTTGCGCGGGTCCTGGTAGGCGCCGCCGAACCAGTTGGCGTAGGTGACGGTCCTGACGCCCGGCAGCGCGGCGATCTGCGCCTCGAGCGACTGCGGCAGCGGCTGGATGAACGAGAGCCTGGAGCCGGTCTGCAGGCGCTGCGCCCCGTTGGCGCCCTGCCCCGCCTGGGCGAACGACGTGCGCACGGCGTCGAGCAGGCCGAACAGCAGGAACGCGGCGATGATCGAGACCAGCGTCAGGATCGTGCGCGTCTTGCGGCGGAACAGCGCCGCCCAGACCAGGTGCAGGTACTTCATGGCGGCCTCCTCAGGCCTCGACGGCCGTGACCAGCGTGCCCTTGTCGAGGTGCAGCGTGTGGTTGGCGTACTCGGCCGCCTTCGGATCGTGCGTCACCATCAGCACCGTCTTGCCGTGGTCGCGGTTGAGCGCACGCAGCAGGCCGAGCACTTCCTCGGCGGAAGTGCGGTCGAGATCGCCGGTCGGCTCGTCGCAGACCAGCAGCGTCGGATCCGAGACGATCGCCCGGGCGATCGAGACGCGCTGCTGCTGGCCGCCGGAGAGCTCGGCGGGCTTGTGGCTGGCGCGGTCGGCCAGGCCGACCAGCTGCAGCGCGATCGCCGCACGCTTCTTCCGCTCGGCCGACGACAGCTTGGTGAGCAGCAGCGGCAGCTCGACGTTGCGCTGCGCCGAGAGCATCGGCATCAGGTTATAGAACTGGAACACGAAGCCGACCTTCGCCGCGCGCCACTTGGCGAGCGCGCCCGAGCCGAGCTGATCGAGCCGCTGGCCGCCGACCGAGATGCTGCCTGCCGTCGGCACGTCGAGGCCGCCGATCAGGTTGAGCAACGTCGTCTTGCCGGAGCCCGACGGGCCCATGAGGGCGAGGAAATCGCCCTGCTCGACGTCGAGGTCGATGTGGTGGAGCACCTCCACCTTCTGCTTGCCGCGCTCGTAGACCTTCGAGAGGTCGCGGATCTCGATCAGCTTGCCCATGCTGCTCCCTGTGTCAGTGCGGTTCGTCGATCGTCACGCTGGCGCCGCCCTGCAGCGTCGATGGCGGCGACAGTACCACCTGATCACCCGCTTTCACACCGTCCGGCAGCAGTTTCAGGGCGCCGATGTCGAGCGTGGGCGTGACGCTGCGCTGCTGCGCCCTGCCGCCCTCGACCACGAACACGACGCCGTGGCCGTCGCGCTGTGCGATCGCCGCCGGCGGCACCAGCACGCCCTTGGGCGCCTGCGCCGTCGCCGGCGTCTTCGGGCCGAGGAAGGAAACGCGCACGCCCATGTCCGGAACGATGCGGCCGTCTTTCTGGTCGAGGCCGACGCGGACCTTGACGGTCGCCTTGCCGCGGTCGGCCGAGGGCACGATCGCGATCACGTGGGACGGGATCTTCCAGTCGGGATAGGCGCTGAGGATCGCTTCGGCGGGCATGTCGGGACGGACCTGGCCGATGTAGGACTCGCTCACGTCGACGTCGATCTCGAGCGAATCCATGTCGACGATGGTGCCGACGCCGGTCCGCGTGAAGCCGCCACCGGCCGAGAGCGGCGAGACGATCTCGCCGACCTGCGCCGCCTTCACCGTGACCACGCCCGTGAACGGCGCGCGGACCACGGCGTAGTCGAAGTTGACCTTCGCGGCGGCGACCTGGGCGCGCGCCGAATCGGCTTCGCGGCGGCGTGCGTCGAGCTGCGCCCGCGCCGTCGACACCGCCGTGCGCGACTGCTCCGCGAACTGCTGCGTCGCCATGCCGCTCGCGACCAGAGACTCCTGCCGCCGCGAATCGGCTTCGGCCTGGGCGAGCTGCGCCTGCGCCGTGGCGACCTGCGCCTCGGGCGGCTCGAAAGGCAGGCGCATCCACGCCT
>CAZZVH010000036.1:3471-15601 GCA_964657365.1 uncultured Burkholderiaceae bacterium | reverse complement strand
GCATCGGCGTCGGCGTCGGCACCAGCAATGCCGGCACCGGCATCGGCAGCCGCTGCGTCGGCACCTGCATCCACACCCGCGCCCGGCCCCGCACCGACATCCGGCTCCGCCACCGCACCGGCGCCCGCCGCTTCCGCCACGCATTGACCCCCGGCGCATGAGCACGGCCGACACCTGGGCCTTCGCCGCCACCCGCGAGCTGCCGCACTGGCCGTTCGTGCCGCCGCCCGACCTCGCCACCGGCGACCGCATCCGCTATCCCGTCGTCATCGCCGGCGGCGGCCTCGCCGGCCTGACGCTGGCCTGCGATCTCGCCCTGCGCGGCGTGCGCGCGGTGCTGCTCGACGACGACGACACCATCGGCGTCAAGGGCGCCTCGTCGCGCGGCATCTGCTACGCGCAGAAGAGCCTCGAGATCTTCGAGCGGCTCGGCATCCACGAACGCATCCGTGCCAAGGGCGTGACCTGGTCGGTGGGCCGCACTTTCGCGGGCACCGAGGAGCTCTACGCGTTCAACCTGAAGGACGACAGCCTCTCCGAGCAGGCGCCGTTCGTCAACCTGCAGCAGTACTACCTGGAGTGGTTCCTGGTCGACCGCATCCTCGAGATCGGCGGCACCGACGTGCGCTGGAAAAGCCGGGTCACCGCCGTCGAGGACGAGGAGGAAGGCGTCGTCGTCGAGGTCGAGACGCCGGACGGGAGCTATGCCCTCGAGTGCGACTGGTTCGTCGACGCGACCGGCGCCAACAGCCGTATCCGCGATGCCCTCGGCCTCGAGATCAACGCCTCGCGCAGCACCGATCGCTGGTGCATCAGCGACGTCCGCTTCAAGGTGCCGTTTCCGGCCGAGCGCTGGATGTGGATCGACGCGCCGTTCAACGAGGGCCGCTGCGCCTTGCAGCACCTGATGGCCGACGACGTCTGGCGGCTCGACTACCAGATGGACGAGCATGCCGACCCGGAGTCGATCAGCCGGCCGGAGGTGGTGGGGGCGCGGTTGCGCGAGCAGCTCGGGCCCGGCGTCGAGTTCGAGTTCGTCTGGATCGGCCCGTACCAGTATCGCGACCATCTGCTCGAGCGCTTTCGCGACGGCCGCCTGCTCTTCATCGGCGACGCGGCCCACGTCGTCTCGCCGTTCGGCGCGCGCGGCGGCAACAACGGCATCCAGGATGCCGCCAACCTCGCCTGGAAGCTCGCCCTGGTGCTCGACGGGCAGGCCGGCGAGGCGCTGATCGACAGCTACCACGACGAGCGTTTCGCGGCGGCGACCGAGAACCTCGTGGTCGCCAAGCGCACGACGCGCTTCCTCGCGCCGCGCAGCGCCGCGGAGCACCGCATTCGCCGCGCGGTCGCCGCCCTCGCGCGCCGGCACGCCTTCGCGCGTGCGCTCATGAACACCGGCCGCATGGCGCAGGCCAACGACTACCCGCCGTCGTGCTTCGCCGAAGGCGGCGCGCGATCGGTGCAGAACATCGCCTTCGACGGCACGACGCCGATGCGCTGCCTGGCCGGAGGCACGCGCTTTCTCGGCCTCGCCATCGGCGCGGATGCCGCGGCGCTCGATGCGCTGGCGCCGCTCGGCGAACGCTGGCCGGTCGCGTTCCGCGGCCTCGCCGCCGGCAGCGCGCTGGCCACGCATCTCGGCGCGGCCGACGGCAGCGTGGTGCTGATCCGGCCCGACGCCTACGTCGCCGCCAACGTGCGTGACGCCACGCCCCCCGCCATCGAAGCGGCCCTGCGCGCCGCCCTCGCCATCCAATGAAGACCGACCCCAACATCCCCGATCCCGACGGCTTCCACGCGGCGTGGATCGACGCCCACGAGGGCTTGCCCGACGCCGAGAGCGCCGACCTCGACGCCCGCCTGGTCCTGCTGCTCGCCAACCAGATCGGCGATCAACGGATCCTGCTCGACTGCATCGCCGCAGCGCGCGCGTCGGCCTGAGCGACGCGACCCCGGTCAGACCGTCGCGGACTCCGCGACCACCTCATCGGTCGGATGCGGAAGGCCGCCGCCGGCCCGCACGCGCAGGCCGCTGAAGGCCCCGGCGATGGCGGCGAAGCCCGAGGCGCAGGCCAGTGCCAGGCCCGGGCCGCGGGCGCTGTGCGCGCCGACCGCGCTGAAGATGATCGCCAGGAGCACCGCGCCCAGGGTCTGGCCCGTCAGCCGCGCGGTGCCCAGCATGCCGCTGGCCGCGCCGCTGCGCTGCATCGGCGCCGATGTCAGGATGGCGTGGTTGTTGGGCGACTGGAACAGGCCGAAGCCGATGCCGCAGATCGACATGCGCCAGGCGATGTCGAGGTTGCCCGGCAGCGCCGGCAGGGCAGCGAGCAGCGCCAGGCCGGTCGCCATGACGAACAAGCCGATGGACCCGAGCAGTCCGTCGGCGACGCGGCCGATCAGCCGGCCGGCGATCGGCGCGGCGACCACGGTGGCGATCGGCCAGGCGGTGATGAGCAGGCCCGCCGCCGCATGGGTCCGGTCGTAGGCCTCGAGCAGCAGGAACGGCAGCGCCACATAGGCCAGCGACTGCGCCGCGAAGGCGCCGACGGAAGTGCACATCGAGAGCGCGAAGACGGGGATGCGCAGCAGGTCGAGCGGGAACAGCGGCACCGTTTCGCGCAGCTGGCGCCGAAGATAGACGACACCGGCGACCACGGCGCCGGCCAGCAGCAGGGCGCCGACCTCCGGCCCGATCTGCGATCCCGACCCCGCGAAGTGGGTGCCGAGCGCGTCGGCGCCGAGGAAAGCGAGACCGAACATGAGCACGTTCAGGGCGACGTCGACCTTGTGCAGGCGCACGCCGACGGGCGCCGCGTCCGCGTTCACGGGAAGCGCCTGCCAGCCGAGCGTGAAGACGACGATGCCGAGCGGGACGTTGATGGCGAAGAGCCACGGCCAGGAGGCCACCGAGAGCACGGCGGCGGCCATCGACGGGCCGGCCACCGACGCCGTCGCCACCACGACCGAGTTGAGGGCGATGCCGCGGCCGAGCTGGCGTCGCGGGTAGGTGAGCCGCACCAGCGCGCCGTTGACGGCCATCAGGCCGGCGGCGCCAAGGCCTTGCAACGCGCGGGCCGCGATCAGGACGTCGAGGCTCGGTGCGAAGGCGCAGCCGATCGAGGCGACCGTGAAGAGCGCGAGGCCACCGAGGTAGACGCGCCGGTGGCCGATCAGGTCGCCCAGCATGGCGAATGGCAGCAGCATCACCAGCGTCGAGACCTGGTAGGCAGTGATCACCCACACCGCATCGGCCGCATCGGCGTGGAGATCGCGGACGATGCCGGGCAGGGCGAGATTGACGATCGTGCCGTCGAGCACCGCCATCGCGATGCCGAGGATGATCACGGCCATCGCCCGGTAGCGCAGCGGGACCGGCAGGCCGTCGTGCGGGGAAGCCGCGCTGTCGCGGTCGGAGCTCATGGTTCGGGAGGAAAAAGCCGGCGGCGCCGCCGCGGGGTCGTGAGCTTAATCGTTGCCGGATTCCACGGTCGGCGCCGCGGCCGGGCCGGGCCGTGGCGTCAGGCGGACGCCGGATCGAGGCCGAGCATGGTTCGCGCGACGGCGTAGCCGTACCGGTAGCTCGAGCTGTTGGGATGGAAGCCGTCGACGGCGAAATGGGCGTGCCGGTCCTGGCGGAAGTGCAGCGAGTGGGCCGGCGCCGAGAAGTCGACGAAGGCGACGCCGTGGCGCGCCGCCGCCACCGAGAAAACGCGGTTGGCGGCCCGCGAACGCGTGCCCATGACCCATGCATACGGCGCCGGAAACAGCGGTGCGAGGCCGAGGTCGGGCGGCCCGAGCCAGACGGTGCGCCGTGTCAGCCGCCCGAGCTCCTGCAGCAGCAGGTCGCAATCGTGGGTCAGCGTGTCGAGCGGCGTGTCGGCGACGATGTCGTTGGCGCCGACGTGCAGGAGCGCGATGTCGAAGTGCAGCCCCGCGTCGATGCAGCCGCGCGCCTGGGTCACCGTGCGCGCCACCCGTGCGCCCGACTCGGCGACGTTGACGACGTCGGCATCGGGGAAGTCGGAGGCGAGCAGGCCGGCGATCGACTCTTCGGGTTGCTGCGCGCCCACGCCGACGCCCGTGCTGTCGCCGAGCACCAGCACCGTGAACCTGCCGGTCGCGAGGCGGCGCTCGAAACGCCGGCCGGCGGCGGCGAGCGCCCTGGCGCGCCGGATGCCGCGCCAGAAGGACACGGCTTCCAGGACCGCGGCCGTGACGATGACGGCGGAGAGGAGGACGGTGGTCTTTTGGAGAGCGGTGGGGGCGCGCAAGCGGCTTCTCCAGTGCCGCGAGTCTGCATGAAATCGCCTGGGCGATGCGACGGGCCGCCCGGTCGCCCGCACAGGCCATTGCCTGCAGGGTCGAGAGCGTCCTGGCTTAAGCTGCCCGGACCATGCAGAGCATCCAACCGATCGAGGTCGCGTTCCCGGACATCGGAGCCTGGCGCGACGGCGACGCCGGCATTCCCTACGTGCACGCGTTCGACGGCGCCGGGCCCGGCCCGTGCGTGATGGTCAACGCGCTCACCCACGGCAACGAGGTCTGCGGCGCGATCGCGGTCAAGGCCTTGCTGGACCTCGGTGTCCGGCCGCGCCGGGGCCGGTTGATCCTGTCGTTCGCCAATGTCGCCGCCTACGAGCGCTTCGATCCGGCCGCGCCGAGCGCGTCGCGCTTCGTCGACCAGGATTTCAACCGCGTCTGGTCGCCGTCCGTGCTCGACGACACCGCACGTTCCTCCAGCGAGCTGGAGCGCGCCCGCGCCTTGCGACCGGTGGTCGACCGGGCCGACCTCTTGCTCGATCTGCATTCCATGCACGAAGGCAGCCGGCCCCTGATGCTGAGCGGCCCGCTCGACAAGGGCATCGCCCTGGCGCGCGCCCTCGGCACGCCGGCGCACGTGATCGTCGACGCCGGCCACCCGGAGGGCGTGCGCATGCGCGACTTCGGCGGCTTCGGCGATCCCGCCTCGCCGCGCAATGCGCTGCTGATCGAATGCGGCCAGCACTGGCAGCAGGCATCGGTCGACGTCGCGCTCGACAGCGTCGCCCGCTTCCTCGTGCACACCGGCGTGCTCGACGCCGCGGACCTGCCGGGCGCGTGGTTCCAGCCGCTGCCATCCGTGCAGCAGGTGATCCGTGTCACCGATGCGGTGGTCGCGAGGAGCGCCGACTTCCGGTTCGCCGCACCGTGGTCCGGCCTCGAGGTGCTGGCCGAGGCCGGCACGGTGATCGGCTGGAGCGAGGGCGAGCCGATCCGCACGCCGTATCCGGATTGCGTGCTGGTGATGCCATCGCTGCGCCAGCTGCGCCCCGGCGTCACCGTGGTCCGCCTCGGCCGCCTCGTGGCCGACGAGCGGGCAGGCGGCGCCTGACCGTCAGCCCGGCGCTGGTGGCTCCGGCCAGGGCCGCTGTTCCGGCCGCATCGTTTCCCATGCCCGGGCCGCCTGCAGCACGCCGAGATCGTCGTGGCGCTTGCCGGCGATCTGCAGGCCGATGGGCAGCCCCGCGCGCGTCCAGCCGCAGTTGATGCTGGCGGCCGGCTGCTCGCTCATGTTGTAGGGGACGGTGAAGGCGATGTGCTCGAGCGGACGCTGCGGGTCGTCGGTCGGCGAAGCGAGCTCGGCGCGAAAGGCCGGCACCGGCGCGGTCGGCGAGAGCACGACGTCGTAGGGGCGATGCGCCGCCACGGCGGCGTCTCGCATCGCGCCCATCTGGCTGTAGCCGCGAAAGACCTGCTCGCCGCTCAGCCGCGCGCCGCCCTTCAGCCACTCGACGATGAACGGCAGCACCTTCGCCTGGCGCTCCACCGGCAGGGACGCGTACTCCAGCCACGACCGCATGCGCCAGAAGGCGTCCATGCCGTCGAGCATCTCGCGCGTGAAGAACGGATCGACCCGTTCGACCTGCGCGCCGGCGTCGGCGAATCGATCGGCAGCGGCCCGCACCGCGGTCGCGATCTCGGGATCGACCGGCAAGCCGACGCCGGCATCGAGCAGCAGGCCGATCTTCATGCCGCGCACATCGCGGTCGAGCGCGGTCCAGTCGATCGACTGCGGCGGCAGGCTCATCGCGTCGCGCGCGTCGGGCTGCGCCAGCACGCCCATGAGCATCGCCGTGTCGGCGACCGTGCGGGTCATCGGCCCGGCAGCGCGGCCCGCATAAGGCGGATCGATCGGCACCCGGCCGAGGCTGGGCTTGAGGGCGACGATGCCGCACCAGCCGGCGGGCAGGCGCACCGAGCCGCCGATGTCGGTGCCGAGGTGAAGCGGCCCGTAGCCCGCGGCGACACCGGCGCCGGCCCCGGCGCTGCTGCCGCCGGGGTTCTTGCTCAGGTCCCAGGGGTTGCGCGTCAGCACGTGGAAGCTCGACAGCCCGGACGACAACATGCCGTAGTCCGGCATCGTCGTCTTGCCGAGGATCACGGCGCCGGCTTCCCGCATGCGTGCCGCCGGCGGCGCGTCCTGCGCCGCCGGGGCCAGCACGGTGGCGGCGGTGCCGAGCGGCATCGGCGTGCCGCGCGTGGCGATGTTCTCCTTGATCATCGACGGCACGCCGTCGATCGGACCGAGCGGCGCACCGGCGCGCCAGCGTGCCTCCGAGGCCCGGGCCTGCGCGAGAGCCGCGTCTCCGTCGAGCGCGTACGTGGCATGCAGGTGCGGTTCCCAGACGGCGATGCGATCGAGCACGGCACGCGTCGCCTCCACCGGCGAGAGCGCACCGCTCGCATAGAGCACCACGAGCTCGGTGGCCGAGAGCGCGTGGAGTGCGGTGGGAACGGCTGCGGTCATGGCACGTGGTCGTGAGGTCGGGTTCTCGTCGCCGCGATTGCCGCTCCGCGGCAGCCGAGGCGTCGCCTCACTGTACGGGAAGCCAGCCCGGAAGGAAGCGCGAGCCATTGCACCGCGGGTGCATACTGCGCCGCCCACAAGGAGCCGACATGAATCGATCCGGAACCGTCCCACGCATGGCAAGTCGTTGTCTGGTCGTGGCGATGCTGGGCTTCCTGGTGGCCGGCTGCGAGACCACGCCGGCGCCGGTGGGGCTCGACCTTCGCGGCGCGCAGATCGTTCCGGGCTCCATCGATCCGGTCGTCGACATCAGCGGGCTTCCTGGCGGCAAGGCGGTCGGCGCCGGCGTCGGCGCGGGCACCGGCAGCGGCGCTGGCGTCGTGATCGGCGCGGTCGGATGCCTGGCCTCGGGCCCTCTCTACGGGGTGTGCCTGCTTGCCGTGGTGCCGACGGCGGCGGTGATCGGCGCGGCGACCGGCGCCGTCGTCGGTGCGACCAAGACCGAGAGCCTCGACGCCATGGCGGTCAAGACGGCAGCGGTGAAGACGCAGCTGGGCTCCGGGGCGTATCACGCGGCGCTGGCGCAACAGCTGCAGGCGCAATTGAGCGAAACCAGCGCGATCGATCGCCCGACCACGGTCGGCCCGACCGCGTCGCGGCGCATCGACAGCGGCCCGTGGACGATCGACGTCGCGCTCACCGAAGTGGGCACCGAAGGCAAGACCGAATTCGCGCTCCGGCTGGTGGCTCGCCTCCAGCTCCGCCGCCAGGGCGATCCGACCGTCGTCTACCAGACCGCCAGCGAAGTGCAGAGCGAAACCGAGCTCACGACCGCTGCCTGGGTCGCCGACGACGCGCAGGCCATTCGCGGCGTGATGAACGTGTGCGTGCAGCAGATGGCGCATCGGCTGCTGCTCGATCTGGTGCCGCAGACGAGCGCCAATGGCCGCCGCTCGCCGAGAAACAAGTACTCGACGTCGTGCGAAGACATCCCGTCGGCATGGACCCGGACGGCTGCCTCCTGAGGCGGCGCCTGGTCGCAGCCGGCGGCGCGTCGCTGGCGTTGCTGGCCGCCGGCTGCGCTTCACGCGCAGGTGCGCTGCCCGCGGACGTCGCCGCCGCGCTGGCGCCGACGGGGACGCTGCGGGCATCGATCAACGTCGGCAACCCGATCCTCGCGCGTCGCGATCCAGCCGCCGGCGGCGCGGTCGGCGTGTCGGTCGATCTGGCGCGCGAGCTGGCCAGGCAACTGGGCGTCGGCATCGAGCTGCACGTGTTCGACGCGGCCGCCCGATCGGTCGACGCGGTGCGCGCCGAGCAGGCGGACATCGGCTTCTTCGCCATCGATCCGTTGCGCGGCCAGGGCGTCCGCTTCACCGCGCCCTACGTCCTCATCGAGGGCTCGTATCTCGTGCGCCAGGATTCGCCCCTGACCGGCAACGATCAGGTCGACCGGCCGGGCGCGCGCATCGTCGTCGGCCAGGGCAGCGCCTACGACCTGTTCCTGTCGCGCGAGATCAAGGCGGCGCAGCTCGAGCGCATTCCGACATCGCCTGCGGTGGTCGACGAGTTCCTCGCCCGCCATGCCGACGTCGCCGCCGGCGTCACGCAGCAACTGCAGGCCGACGCGGCGCGCCTCGGCGGCCTGCGCCTGCTGCCCGGGCGCTTCATGGTGATCGAGCAGGCGATGGGGCTGCCGGCGGCGCGGGGCGAGGGCGCGACCCGGGCACTGGCGGCGTTCGTCGAACAGATGAAAGCGAGCGGCTTCGTCGCGGCGGCATTGCAGCGGCACGGCATCCAGGGTGCGGTGGTGGCGCCGGCGGCCTGAATAGGGCGCACTCGGGAATGGGGCTTGCCGGGAAATCGGAACCCCATCCCGGAGACAGCCATGAGTGCACTGGACGCCAAGAAACGCAACGCCATCGACGACAAGCAGTTCGCCTTCCCGAAGCAGCGCAAGGAGCCGCTCGAGAACGCGACCCATGTGCGCAACGCGATCTCGCGCTTCGATCAGGTCAAGGACGTGACGGACGCCGAGCGCGACACCGCCTGGAAGCACATCGTCGCGGCGGCGAAGAAGTTCGATGTCGAGGTGAGCGAGAAGTCGTGGCGCGAGCTGGGCGGCGGCAAGGGCAAGCCGTCGAAGTGACGGTCGCGGCCGCTAGAAGGTCGTCACCAGCATCACCGCCACGGCGATCGCCATGACCGCCGTCGCGGCCCAGCCGAAGAAGCGGTGCCGTGGGGTGATCGTGTAGCGGCCCATGAGCGTCCGCGACTGGCCGATCAGCATCAGCACGACCATGATCGGCACCGAGATCACGCCGTTGACGATCGCGCTCCACACCAGCGCCCGGATCGGGTCGACCTCGAAGAAGCTCATCGCCGTGCCGATGCCGGTGGCGGCGATGATGATCGTGTAGAAGCCGCGCGCTTCTCGAAAGCCGTGCGACAGGCTGGCCTTCCAGCCGAACACCTCGCTCACTGCATAGGCGGCCGATCCGGCGAGCACCGGCACCGCGAGCAGGCCGGTGCCGATGATGCCCATCGCGAAGACCACGAACGCGAACTCGCCGGCAACCGGCCGCAGCGCCTCCGCGGCCTGCGCCGAGGTCTGGATGTTGGTGATGCCGTGCTGGTTCAGCGTGACGGCCGTGGCGATGACGATGCACAGCGCGATCAGGTTCGAGAACGTCATGCCGACGAAGGTGTCCTGCTTGATGCGCGAGAGGTGCTCGACCACGTACTCCGGGTGCTCGTGCAGTTCCTGCGCGTTCGGCCGGCGCCGGTTGTCCTCGACTTCCTGCGAGGCTTGCCAGAAGAACAGGTACGGGCTGATCGTCGTGCCGAGCACCGCCACCACCATCGCCGCGTAGTCCTTGACCGAGACGTCCGCGGGGAAGTGCTTCCAGGGCTGGAGCGATTCGCCGATCGCCGTCTTCCACGGCACCGACACCGCCAGGATCACCGCGACGTAGGCGAACAGCGCCAGCGTCAGCCACTTCAGCACGCGCACCGATTGCTCGTACGAGAAGTAGATCTGCGTGCCGATGCACAGGCACCCGAAGCCGAGCACGTAGAGCGCCTGCGGGCCGCCGGCGAACAGCTTGAGCGCCTCGGCCATCGCGCCGACGTCGGCGGCGATGTTGATGGTGTTGGCGACGACGAGCAGGCCGATCAGCCCCATCGTCATCCAGCGCGGGCACATCTTGCCGATGTTGGACGCCAGCCCTTCGTGCGTGACGAAGCCGATCCGCGCCGAGAGCATCTGGATGCCGATCATCAGCGGCATCGTCAGGAACAGCGTCCAGACCAGCGCGAAGCGGAACTGCGCACCTGCCTGCGAATAGGTGGCGATGCCGCTCGGGTCGTCGTCGGCGGCGCCGGTGATGAGGCCCGGGCCGAGACGGCTGGCGAAGTCTTTCCTGTTGCTGTTGTTCATCACGGCTCCGGCTCGCTCGGGCGAGCGCTGCGGCGCCCGCCGAGGGCGCCACGGTGTTGGCGGTTCCGGGAGTGATGCGGTGCGGGCCGGAGCCCGTCAGCGCGATCGCTGGCCGGCAGGTGTAGAAGAGACGAGCCTCTGCACCGAGCCGGGCCGCGAACAGGACATCAGGTGTCTCGGGAGCGGGCCAGGATCGACAGAGGCCTGGTACGACTGGCAGTGTCCAAGGCATCGACCTGTTGTGAAGGCGGCGCGACTGTACCCGCAGGCCGCGGGCAGCGTCAACCGGCGAGCGGCCGAGACGCGGCGCTCAGGCCGCGATCGCGTCGTCGAGCACCTCGATCCAGTGCCGCACCGGCGTCGCCGTGCCGCTCTGCAGATGCTGGATGCAGCCGATGTTGGCCGACACGATCACCTCCGGCTCGAGCTCGGCGAGGTGGCCGAGCTTGCGGTCGCGCAACGGCATGGCGAGCTCGGGCTGCAGGACGGAATAGGTGCCGGCCGATCCGCAACAGAGGTGCGCCTCGTTCATCGGCGCGCGAATGTCGAAGCCCAGCGTGCGCAGGTGCGTCTCGACGCCGCCGCGCAGTTGCTGGCCGTGCTGCAGCGTGCACGGCGGGTGGAAGGCGATACGCGGCGCGGCGCCCCGTGCCGCGACCCGCGGCTGCAGCGAGGCCACCAGATCGGGAAGCAGCTCCGAGAGATCGCGGGTGAGGTCGGCCACCTGGCGCGCCTTGTCGGCATAGGCCGGATCGTGCGCCAGCGAATGGCCGTATTCCTTGACGGTGACGCCGCAGCCCGAGGCGTTCATGACGATCGCCTCGACGCTGCCGGCCGAGACCAGCGGCCACCAGGCGTCGATGTTGCGGCGCATGTGCTCGAGCGCGCCGTCGTGGTCGCCGAGGTGGAGGCGGATCGCGCCGCAGCAGCCCGCCTCGCTGGCGACCAGCGTCTGGATGCCGGCGGCGTCGAGCACGCGCGCCGTCGCGCTGTTGATGTTGGGCAGCATCGCCGGCTGCACGCAGCCCATCAGCAGCAGCACCTTGCGCGGGTGCTCGCGGGCCGGCCAGCGATGCGCGCTCGCCGGCGCCGGCAGCGGCACCTTGGCGCGCAGAGCCGCGGGCAGCAACGGCCGGACCATTTGGCCGGCCTTGAGCGCCGGCTTGAAGAGGGTCGAGGTCAGTCCTTCCTTGAGCAGCCAGCGCAGGGCGCGCTCGCCGGCGGGCCGCGGCACCTGCGCGTCGACGATGCGCCTCCCGATCTCGACCAGGTTGCCGTACTGGACGCCGGACGGACACGTCGTCTCGCAGTTGCGGCAGGTCAGGCAGCGGTCGAGATGCATCTGCGTCGAGCGGGTCGGCGCGTGGCCTTCGAGCACCTGCTTCATCAGGTAGATGCGGCCGCGCGGGCCGTCGAGCTCGTCGCCGAGCAGCTGGTAGGTCGGGCAGGTCGCGGTGCAGAAGCCGCAGTGCACGCATTTGCGCAGGATCGCGTCGGCCTCGATGCCGTCGGGCGTCGTCGCGTACTCGGGAGCGATATCGGTCTGCATGCGCGAGGCGTGGTCGGTCAGAGGCCGGGATAGAGACGGCCGGGATTGAGGATGCGGTGCGGATCGAAGGCGAGCTTCAGGCGTTCGTGGATCAGTCGCAGCGGCGGCGCGAGCGGTGCGAAGACACCGGCCGACTTGTCGTGGCCGCGGAACAGCGTCGCGTGGCCGCCGACCGCCGCGGCCGCCTCGCGCACCTGCGCGGCCGGAAGGGCGGTCGCGAGCCAGCGCTGGCCGCCGTGCCATTCGATCAGCTCGTCGCCGGCCAGGCCGATCAGGGGCGCCGTCGGCGGCAGCGACAGGCGCCACAGCGCGCCGTCCTGATGCTCGATCAGCTCGCCAGCGGCGACGAAGA
>CAZZVH010000036.1:0-3461 GCA_964657365.1 uncultured Burkholderiaceae bacterium | reverse complement strand
GTTCCACCAGGCGCTGGCATCGAGCGGCAGCGGCTTCGCGCCCCAGGCGTGCAGGGACGCCAGCGCCTCGGCGGGCTTCATGTCGAAGCGCAGCGTCGCCTCGGCGTCGGCCTTCGGCAGCACCTTGAGGGACACCTCGACGACGATGCCGAGGATGCCGAGCGAGCCGGCGATCAGGCGCGAGACGTCGTAGCCGGCGACGTTCTTGATGACGCGTCCGCCGAAGTGCATGAGCTCGCCGCTGCCGGACAGCAGCGTCACGCCGAGCAGGTGATCGCGCAGCGACCCGGAGCGCGCCCGCGACGGCCCCGAGAGGCCGGCCGCGACCATGCCGCCGACGGTCGACCCGGCGGCGTAGCGGGGCGGCTCGAAGGGCAGGCACTGGCCGTGCTCCGCGAGCAGCGCTTCGAGGGCGGCGACGCGCATGCCGGCCGATGCGGTGACGACGAGCTCGGTCGGCTCGTGCAGCGCGGCGTCGCCGAGGGCGCGCATGTCGAGCGGCTCGCCGACCGGAGCCTCGCCGTAGAACGACTTCGTGCCGCCGCCGACGATGCAGAGCGGCGTGCGCGCGGCGTCGGCGGTCCGCACGCGGTCGATGATGGCGTCGAGGGCGAGGCTGTTCATCGGCGACGCGCCCCGTGGTTCCGATCGCCGGCGCCGGGCGGCATGTGGCCTGCTACGTAGACTCGCGGATCGTGCACCGCCATCTCGCGCGGGGCTGCCATCACGAGGTTTTCGCCAACGGCGCAAGGAGACACATGACGATCGGAATTCGAATGGGGGCGTTGGCGCTGGGAGCGGCCATCGTATTGTCGGGCTGCGGCGGCAGCGGCGACTCGACGCCGGCCACGACCAACCCGCCCGGCGGCCTGTACGTCGGCTACTACCAGGAAGACCCGGTGACCAATCCGGAAGATCCGGTGCCGGGCGCCTTCTCGCTCAACCTCCCGGCCGGCAACGGCACGTTCTCGGGCAGCATGTTCTTCACGTACGTCGGTTGCCAGACCGGCAACGTCGGCATCGTCAGCGGCACCAAGACCGACCTCGCCCTGTCCGGCACCTGGTCGGGCACGGTCGACGGGCTGGCCGAATCGGGCACCTATGCCGGCACCTACGACGGCACCGCGTTGTCCTATTCCGGCGCCTACCTGAACGACAAGGGCAAGCAGTTCCGCGACCTGAGCCCCTGCATCCAGTACACCATCGCACCCGACGGCAGCTTCGAGATGTTCGCGGTCGAGGCGCACAGCCCGTCCACCTTCGGCGTGGCCGTCAGCGCGCGCACGATCACCTGGGGCGCGGTCACCGGCGCCAGCACCACGCTGGTCTACGTGCTCGACCCGGCGATCGCCACGACCACCGGCAACCCGGTGCTCTACCAGACCATCGTCGGCGCGTCGGTCAGCACGGTCGTGCCGACGGGCGTGACGCTCGTGTCCGGAAAGGAGTACATCGCTGTGGTCGCCGTGCTCGACGCAAGCTTCAAGCGCGTGGCGTTCAGCAGCGAGCGCTTCACGCCGCCGTAGCCGGAACCGGGGCAGGCCGCCGGGCACGGCGCCCTGCGCGCTCAGAAGCGCGGCAGCTCGGCGAACGCGAGCAGGCCGCGCTTGACGTGCATCTTGCCGCCCTCGGCACAGCGCACGAGCGTCGGGATCACCTTGCCCGGATTGAGGCCGCCGGCCGGATCGAAGGCGCGCTTGATGGCGAACATCTGCTCGCGCTCGGCCGGCGAGAACTGCACGCACATCGAGCCGAGCTTCTCGACGCCGACGCCGTGCTCGCCGGTGACCGTGCCGCCCATCGCCACGCTGAGCTCGAGGATCTCGGCGCCGAAGGCTTCGGCGCGGTGCAGCTCGTCGCCGTCGTTGGCGTCGAACAGGATCAGCGGGTGCAGATTGCCGTCGCCCGCGTGGAAGACGTTGACGCAGCGCAGGCGATGCCGCGTCGTCATCTCGCCGATCGCGATCAGCATCTCGGCCAGGCAGCGCCGCGGGATCGTCGAATCCATGCACATGTAGTCGGGGCTGATGCGGCCGCTCGCCGGGAAGGCGTTCTTGCGGCCGCTCCAGAAGCGCAGCCGCTGCGCCTCGTTCTCGCTCGCCGCCAGGCGCGTCGCCCCGGCCGCCTGCAGCACCGCCGTCATGCGCGCGATCTCGTGCTCGACCTCGGCGGCGGTGCCGTCGCTCTCGCACAGCAGGATGGCGGCGGCGTCGAGGTCGTAGCCGGCATGAACGAAGCCCTCCACGGCGACCGTCATCGGCCCGTCCATCATCTCGAGGCCGGCCGGGATGATGCCGGCGGCGATGATCGCGGCGACCGCGTTGCCGGCCTTCACGACATCGTCGAAGCTGGCCAGGATGCAGCGCGCCGTCTCGGGCTTCGGCAGCAGCTTCACCGTCACCTCGGTGACGACGGCGAGCATGCCTTCGCTGCCGATCAGCACCGCGAGCAGGTCGAGCCCGGCCGCGTCCAGCGCCTCGCTGCCGAGCTCGAGGGCGGTGCCGTCGACCGTGAAGCCGCGCACCTTGAGCACGTTGTGCAGCGTCAGGCCGTACTTCAGGCAGTGCACGCCGCCGGAGTTCTCCGAGACGTTGCCACCGATCGTGCAGGCGATCTGGCTGCTCGGATCGGGCGCGTAGAACAGGCCGTACGGGGCGGCTGCCTCGCTGATCGCGAGATTGCGCACGCCGCACTGCACGGTGGCCGTGCGCGCGCGCGGGTCGATCGCGACGATGCGGTTGAACTTGGCCAGGCTGAGCGTCACGCCGAGCGCGTTCGGCAGTGCGCCGCCCGAGAGCCCCGTGCCGGCGCCGCGTGCCACCACGGGTACGCCGAGCCGGTGGCAGGCGGCCAGGGCCGCCGCGACCTGCGACTCGTTTTCCGGCAAGGCGACGACCAGGGGTTGCTCGCGATAGGCCGTGAGCCCGTCGCACTCGTACGGGATCGTGTCCTCGCGGTGCCAGAGCAGGGCGTGCGGCGGCAGCACGGCGCCGAGCGCAGCGACGACCTCGGCCTGCCGGCGGGTGCGATCGACCGGCGCGGCATCGAGCAAGGCGGAGGCGGGCAGCGGTGCGTTCATCGGCGTCGCGTCAGCGCGCCTTCGCCGCGCCGCGTTTCTTCGCGGCGCGCGGTCGCGCGGCCGGCGTCGCGACAGCCGCCGCCGTCTTGAACGCCGCGGTCGCGGTGTCGAGCGACTGCTTCAGCATCGTGCCGGCGGCATCGCCGCCACCGTCCTTCATCGCCGCCGTGGCGAGCTGCGCGAACTGGCTGGTGAGGGCGCTCCACCACTGCATCGGGTCGACGACGCCACCCGGCACGGCCGCGCCCTTGGCCGACCGCTTCGACGCCGGCGCGGAAGCCGACGTCGACGCCGCTCCGTCCGTGGCGGAGGCCTCGCCGGGCACCCTGGCCTTCAGCGATTCGCGCAGGTCGCCCATCTGCACGTTCATCGTCTTCAGCGT
>CAZZVH010000035.1:0-15777 GCA_964657365.1 uncultured Burkholderiaceae bacterium | reverse complement strand
CATCGACGGGCGGAAGACCTCGTCCTCGAAGCGCGCGTGATACTCGCGGACCACCGAGATCTGCAGCTCCTCGCGGGAGCCGAAATGCGCGAAGACGCCCGACTTGCTCATCCCCGTCACCTCGGCCAGCGTGCCGATCGACAGCCCCTCGAGCCCGATCTGGGATGCCAGCGACAACGCCGCGTCGACGATCGTGGCGCGGGTCTGCTTGCCCTTCATCAGGGCCTTGGGCGCAGGGCCGCTGTCGCCGATGCTGGCGTTCGAGGTGTCGGCGGCGAGAGAATTCAAGTGCGGATCGTGGAGGTCGGCAGGCGTGGACGTCGTCCAAAAACGAACGACCGTGCTATTTTGCAGAAAAAGCGCCCGTTGCGCGCGTGTTTTCGAGGAGAGCGATTCGTGATCGATGCCATTGATGCTGCGGCCGTGAGCCCATGAGGGTCGCCGTCGTCGGGTTGGGTGCGGTGGGCGGGCTGATCGCGGCGCGCCTGGCCGGTGCCGGCCACGCCGTTTCGGCCCTCGCCCGTGGCGTGACGCTGGAGCGCGTGCGTGCCAACGGGATCGTTGTCGAATCCGCCGCCGGGCGGTCGGCCACGCGCATCACGGTCAGCGACGACGCCGCGCTGCTCGGCGAGCAGGACCTGGTCGTGATCGCGCTGAAGGCGCCGTCGCTGCCTGCCGTGGCGCCGCAGATCGCGGCCTTGCTCGGGCCGTCGACCATCCTGCTGCCGGCGATGAACGGCGTCCCCTGGTGGTTCATGCCCGTGGCCGTGCCGTGGGAGCGGCCGCTCGAGAGCGTCGATCCCGGCGGCCGCCTGCTCGCCCTGCTGCCGCTGCCGAGGGTGCTGGGTTGCGTCGTCCATTTCGCGAGCTCGACGCCGGAGCCGGGCGTCGTCCGCCACGCGTTCGGAGAGCGCTTGATCGTCGGCGAGCCGCGCGGCGGAGTCTCCGAGCGCGTGCAGACGGTCTGCGCCGCGTTGAGCGGAGCCGGCTTCGAGGCCGAGGCGAGCGCCGACGTGCGCCGCGACGCCTGGTACAAGCTCTGGGGCAACATGACGATGAACCCGGTCTCGGCGCTGACCGGCTCGCTCAGCGACGCCATCCTCGACGATCCGCTGCTGCGCGCCTTCATCCTGCGCACGATGGCCGAGGCCTCGGCGATCGGCGAGCGCGTCGGTTGCCCCATCGCGCAGACCGGCGAGGAGCGCCTGCAGGTCGCCCGCCAGCTCGGCAATTTCAAGACCTCGATGCTGCAGGATTCGCAGGCCGGCCGGCCGTTCGAGCTCGACGCGCTGGTGACTGCCGTGCACGAGATCGGATCGCGCGTCGGCGTGCCGACACCCAACATCGGCACCCTCCTCGGCCTGACGCGGCTGATGGCGCGCCAGCGCGGTCTCTATCCGGCCTGACGGCCGCGCTTCGAACCCGGCGCCGTCGCGCCGGCGCATCGCGGCCGACCGCCCGGCCACGGCGCCCTTGAGCGCTGGCGCCGTCATGCAGTACGCTTCGTGGCTGTGGAAGTCCTCCAGCTCGACATGTCCGGCCGTCCGCAGTCGTGGATCTCGGCCAAGGAAGCAGCGGTTCTCTACGCCAGCGACGGCGTGGCCTGGACCCTGGGCGACGCCTTCCACGTGCTGCGCGGCGGCGTCCAGCGGCGCACCGGTCTGCAGTCGAGGATCGAGGTCCATCCGATCGTCGCCGTGCGCGGCGCGGTGCCGAGCCGGGCCTGGCGTCGCACGCCGGCGCTGAGCAACCCGAAGCTGTTCGCGCGCGACCGGCAGGTGTGCGCGTACTGCGCCGGCCATTTCCCGCTCGACGACCTCACCCGCGAGCACATCGTGCCGACATCGCGCGGCGGCGCCGACAGCTGGATGAACTGCATCACCGCCTGCCGCGCCTGCAACGGCCACAAGGGCAACCGGATGCCGGAAGAAGCGCGGATGTCGCTGCACTACACGCCTTACGTGCCCAGCCTGCACGAAGACATGATCCTGCGCGGCCGCCGCATCCTGGCCGACCAGATGGAATTCCTGCTCGCCAGCGTGCCGCGCAGCAGCCGCCTGCACGGCTGAGCCACCCGCTGGCGGCGCGGCCCGAGCAGCGCTTCACAGTTCTTTGCCCTCGACTTTCCGGACGGGCATGACGCCTGCCGGCCCCTTGTGGTCAACTGAAGCGGACCCAACTCGTTGGATTCAGTGAAGCGCCCGTGCAGGGTGCGTGTAACGAAGGAGTCTCCCCATGAAACACATGATCACGGCGCTGGCGATCGCCGCGCTCGCCGGCTGCGCGACCTCGAACCCGAACGTCGTCCAGCCCTACCAGGCCCAGCGCATGTCGCAGGTCTACGACGCCACGGTCCTCTCGGTCCGCCCGGTCACCATCGACGGCAGCCAGAGCGGGATCGGCGCCGGCGCCGGCGCGATCACCGGCGGCATCGCCGGCTCCACGGTCGGTGGCGGCAGCGGCTCGGCCGTCGCCACCATCATCGGCGCGGTGGTCGGTGGCGTGGTGGGCAATGCCGTCGAGCGCAACGCGACGCAGCAGAACGGTGTCGAGATCCTGGTCCAGCTCAGGAACGGCGAACGCCGCTCGGTGATCCAGGCGTCGACTGCCGATGCATGGGCGGTCGGTGAGCCGGTCGTGCTGGTCACGACAGGCGGCCGGGCACGCGTCACCCGCGCGCCGCAGGCGTACCAGCCGGCTCCCGATGGCTACCCTGCGCCCCCGCCGGCCTATCCTCAGTCCGGCCCGGTCCCGCCGCGCAGCTGAAGCGTCTCGCCGAGCGTCTCGATCAACGTTCGGCGGATCTTGCGCCAAGCCGGCCCGCCGGCCTCGGCGTAGCGCTGGTTCACTTCCAGCTCGATGCCGACGAAGTCTTTCGCCGGATAGCGACGGCGAAGCGACTGCGCCACCCCGTCGCTCCTGCCGATGTAGGGATAGTTCCGGCGCAACCGGAGTGACGCATCGGCGCGGCGCAGCGCCTCGAGCCAGGCCGCGCAGAACGCCACCTCGCCCGGCCGCCCCGGGTCGTAGAGCAAGCCGATGTCGGCCGTGCGCACGTGGCCGTGGAGCTCCGGCGTGAAGCTGTGCGATGCGATGTGGACGACGCGGTCTCCCGTCTTCACGGCCGCCGCCACGCCCTCGTCGACGGTACGCCGGTGCGGGTGGTAGTGACGATCCAGGATCTCGCGCCGCTCTTCCAGCGACAGGTGCCGCGTCGCCTCGGAGTGCAGGCTGGGCGTGCCGACAGAACGGTTCAGGTCGACCAGCAGGCGCGTCGTCTCGTCGTAGTAGAGCGGCGCCGAGAAGCGTTTCGCCATCTCGCGCGCCAGCAGCAACGCGCCCGGATCCCAGCCGCGATGCGTCGGCAACAGATGCTCGTGGCCGACGAACAGCGGCGCGTAGCGCGGCGGCACGACGTTGCCGGCGTGCTCGCAGGTGACGACGAGCCGATCGAAGCGGCGGGCCATGGGAGACTGGAGACGGGTCAGGCCGAGGTCGCCGGCAGATCCGCGCGCTTGTCGTACCGCGCGAGCCGCCTCAGCAGATGCTCGACCTCGCCTCGGGCGATCGGCGAGAGCGGCGCGAACGGCGCGCGCAGCGTCGCGGAGCGCAGCAGGCCGCGTCGTTGCAGCAGGTACTTGCGCACGGTGAGGCCGATGCCCGGCTGCTGCTCGTAGCGCAGGAGCGGCAGGTGCGCGTCGAACAGGTCGTGCGCTTCCTCGCGGTCGCCGGCGGCCGAGAGCCGCACCACGTCGCACAGCATGTCCGGGAAGGCGTAGCCGGTGTTGGCGCCGTCGGCGCCGCGCTCCATCTCGTAGTCGAGGAAGAGGCCGTTGTTGCCGCACAGGATCGGCAGGTGGCGCATCGAGCCGTCGCGCTCCCAGCCTCGCAGCGCGCTGATCTTCTCGAGCCCGGGCCAGTCTTCGTGCTTGAGCATCGCGCACGACGGCAGCTCGGCGACGATCCGGCGGATCACGCCGGGCGTCATCTGCACCGTGAAGGTCAGCGGATAGTCCTGCAGCACGAACGGCACGTCGGCGCCGATCGCGGCGACCGCCTGCCTGAAGTAGCCGACGATCTGGTCGTCGGTGCGCAGCGTGCTGGGCGGCGCGATCATGACGCCGGCGGCGCCGAGGTCCATCACCTCGCGGGTCAGCGCGCGCATCGCCGCGAAGCCGGGCGCCGAGACGCCGACGATCACCGGCAACGCCCTGGCACGGCGGATCATGCGCGCCGCCACCTCGACGCTTTCGCCGTGCTCGAGCTTGGGCGCCTCGCCGAGCTGGCCGAGCACGGTGATGCCGGTCGCGCCGCAGCCGAGATAGAAGTCGGTGAGGCGATCGACCGAGTCGAGATCGATGCTGCCGTCGTCGTGGAACGGCGTCGGCGCGATCGGATAGACGCCGTGCGCGTCTGGCGGGATGGTCGGCTTCGCTGCAGCCATGTGGGGCTCCGTGTCAGTGCGCTGCCTGGCGCGCCTGCCGGTCGAGCGCGGCGAAATCCGCGTCGCTCAGCACGACCGAGGCGCCGGCCACGTTCTCTTCCAGGTGCGCGACCTTGCCGGTGCCCGGGATCGGCAGCATCACCGGGCTGCGCTTGAGCACCCAGGCCAGCGCGATCTGGCTCGTGCTCGCGCCGGCCTTCTTCGCCAGCACGTCGAGCACCGAACCGGGCCTGGCCAGGTCGCCGGCCGCGAGCGGAAACCAGGGAATGAAGCCGATGCGGTTCGCGGCGCAATGCTCGAGCACCGCCTCGCTGCCGCGATCGATCAGGTTGTAGCGGTTCTGCACCGTCGCGACGTCGAACACCTTGCCCGCCGCCTGGATCTCGGCGACGCTCACCTCGCTCAGGCCGACATGGCGGATCAGCCCTTCGTCCTGCATCGCGCGGATCGCCTCGAACTGCTCCCGTTGCGGCACCTGCGGATCGATGCGGTGCAGCTGCCAGAGATCGATGCGTTCGACGCCGAGCCGGCGCAGGCTCATCAGCACGCACTGGCGCAGGTACTCCGGCCGGCCGAGCGGCGCCCAGCGGTCCGGGCCGTGCCGCGTCAGGCCGCCCTTGGTGGCGATCAGCATGCCCTTGTACGGGTGCAGCGCCTCGCGGATCAGGTCCTCGCTGACCTCCGGGCCGTAGCTGTCGGCGGTGTCGATGAAGTCGACGCCGAGCTCCGGCAGGCGGCGCAGCGTGCGCAGCGCCTCCGCCCGGTCGACCGGCTCGCCCCAGATCCCGGGGCCCGTGATGCGCATCGCGCCGAAGCCGAGCCGGTGGACGGGAATGTCGCCGCCGACGGCGAAGGTGCCGGAGGCACTGGCGTTGATGGTGGTCATCCGTGGTGTCGCAGAGTGGGTGGCCCGTCGGCTGCACGCCGCCGGATCCGGATGATGACGGCTTTGCGGCCTCCGCGCCGACCGACGCCGGCCACCGACCCACCGTGTGCCGACAAGCCCCGGCCGCGCGAGACGGCGCGTTCGCTCCTATGCTCACGGGTTTTGTCCGACCCACGATCCCATGCCCACCCTCTTCGATCCCTTCACCGCCGGCGACCTGAAGCTCGCCAATCGCGTCGTCATGGCGCCGCTGACGCGCAATCGCTCGCCGAACGCCGTGCCGCCCGAGATCGCGGCCACCTACTACGCGCAGCGCGCCACTGCCGGACTGCTCATCACGGAAGCGACGGCGATCAGCCAGCAGGGCCAGGGCTACGCCGACGTACCCGGCCTCTACACGCCGGAGCAGTTGCGCTCCTGGAAGCACGTGACCGACGCCGTGCACGCGGCCGGCGGCTGCATCGTCACCCAGATCTGGCACGTCGGACGCGTCTCGCACTCCGAGCTCCAGCCGGGCGGCGGCGCGCCGGTGGCGCCGTCGGCGATCACCGCCAACACGAAGACGGTGCTGATGCGCGACGGCGTGCCGACGTTCGAGGCGACGTCGCCGCCGCGCGCGTTGCGCCTCGACGAGCTGCCCGGCATCGTCGCCGACTACCGGCGCGCGGCGCTGGCCGCGGTGAACGAGGCCGGCTTCGACGGCATCGAGATCCATGCCGCCAACGGCTACCTGCTCGACCAGTTCCTGAAGACCGGTGCGAACACGCGCGACGATGCCTACGGCGGCTCGATCCAGAACCGCGCGCGCCTGCTGATGGAGGTCTCGAAGGCGGTCGTCGACGCGATCGGCGGCGGCCGGGTCGGCATCCGCGTCTCGCCGGTGACGCCCGCGAACGACATCGTCGATGCCGATCCGCAGCCGCTGTTCGAGTACGTGATGCGCGAGCTGGCGCCCCTGGGCCTCGCCTACGTGCACGTGATCGAGGGCGCGACCGGCGGCGCCCGCGAGCTGCCCGATCGACCCTTCGACTACCCCGCGCTCGAAGCCGCGTACCGGCAAGCCGGCGGCCGCGGCGCCTGGATGGTGAACAACGGCTACGACGAGCCGCTGGCCGAGCACGCACTGGCCGACGGCGCCGATCTGGTCGCCTTCGGCAAGCCGTTCATCGCCAACCCGGATCTGGTGCGCCGCATGCGCGAGCACGCACCGATGAACGCGGCCGACAAGTCCACCTTCTACGGCGGCGGCGCCAAGGGCTACATCGACTATCCGACGCTGTGACCGCAGCCGGCGGCCAGACCGGCGCGTCGGTGTCGGCCAGCGCCGGTCAGCGCCGGCTCGGCCTGACCGGGGTCCTGGAATAGCGCGCGTTGTCCGCGGCGATCTCGGCCTGCAGCTGCCGGTAGCGGAAATGGCTGCGAAGCGCGGAAAACGCCCACCAGGCTCCGTAGAACACGGCCAGCAGCAAGCCCATTTTCCAGGCGCCGCTGAGGAGCCCCTGGGTGAAGCGGCTCTCCGGATCGCGTGCTTCGCGGAGGGGCGGCTCGGGCTGCGGCCGCTTCTCGAGATGCGCGAGATCGACGATGTCGGCCGCTGTGTCAGGTGCGCTGGCCGATCTGGCGACTTCCGGGCCGCAGGGCAGATCCTGCAGGACGATCTTGCCCCGGGCATCGGGGCAGCGATTGACCTGGGTCGCCCGCACCACCACGGGACCATGCGCCGGCGAGGCATCGTCTGCGTCGATCGAATCGACCGGCTCGTTCGGCGACGGCCTGGGATTTTCGCGACCGGTCGCCGACATGGCGGCGCAGAGAAGAAGGAGGGCCAGGCCGGCTTTCAAATGCAGAAATCTCCGCGGGTGGAGTGATGTCGACATCGACAGCGTGGTTCTAGCATCGCGCACCGATCGCCGGCAGAGGGAGTTCATGGATATCCGTTCCGGTCTGCGGAGCGAGCGCCGACCCGTCGGAAGCAATGGCCGGCTTCGGCTACGCTGACACGCTTCCGTCGAACCTCTCGCTCACCATGTTCCGTTATTTCGAGACCCGTATCCGCCCGACGCGCGTGCCGACGTCGCCGCCGCCGCCAGGCCTGGTCGCCTTCTACTGGCATTTCGTGCGGCAGACGCGCGGGCTCTACGCGGCGATGTTCGCGACCGGCCTGCTCGTGGCGGCGATCGACACCTCGATTCCCGTCTTCATCGGCCGGCTCGTCTCGCTGATGCAGACCGACCAGCGCGAGGCGGCGCTCGCGCACGCCTTGCCCGCCCTGCTCGGCATGGCTGCGCTGGTGCTGTTCGGCCGGCCGCTCGCCCTGCTCGCCGACAGCCTCGTGCGCAACAACGCTGTGGTGCCGGGCGCCACCAGCCTGATCCGCTGGCAGAGCCACTGGCACGTTGTGCGGCAGAGCTGGCCGTTCTTCCAGAACGATTTCGCGGGCCGCATCGCGAACCGCGTCATGCAGACCGGCAACGCGGTGCGCGAGTGCGTGGTCTCGAGCATCCGCGCGATCTGGTACATCGCCATCTACGGCATCAGCGCGCTCGTGCTGATGAGCTTCGCCGACTGGCGCCTCGCGGTCCCGACGGCCCTGTGGGCCACCGGCTACGTCCTGTTCCTCGCCTGGTTCGTGCCGCGCATGCGCGATCTCGCCAAGGCGTCGTCGGAAGTGCGCTCGCACGTGATGGGGCGCGTCGTCGACAGCTATACCAACATCCTCACCGTCAAGCTGTTCGCGAAGGCCCGCGACGAAGACGCCTACGTGCGCGACGTGATCGACCAGCACACGGGCGCCATCGCCGCGCACATGCGCGTGATCACGCAGTTCATGACCACCCTGGCGCTCATGAACGCGGCGCTGATGGTGAGCACCGCCGCCATCGGCATCGTGCTGTGGGCGCACGGCAGCATCTCGGCCGGCATCGTCGCCACCGCCCTGCCGCTGGCCTGGCAGATCGCCAACGTCTCGGGCTGGGTCAGCTGGGAGGTGACCGGCATCTTCGAGAACATCGGCATCGTCCAGGAAGGCATGCAGACGATCGCCGTGCCGCACGACCTGGTCGACAAGCCCGACGCCCGGGAACTCGAAGCGCACCGCGGCGAGATCCGGATCGAGCACCTCACCTTCACGTACGGCCGCGCCGACGGCCGGCGCGTGCTCGACGACCTGAACCTGACGATCGCGCCGGGCGAGCGGGTCGGCCTGGTCGGCCGATCGGGTGCGGGCAAGTCGACGCTGGTGAACCTGCTGCTGCGCTTCCACGAGATCGAGCAGGGCTCCATCCGTATCGACGGCCAGAGCATCGGCCACGCGACGCAGGAGAGCCTGCGCGGCGCCATCGGCATGGTGACGCAGGACACCTCGCTGCTGCACCGGTCGATCGCCGCCAACATCGCCTACGGCCGGCCGGGCGCGACGCCGGCGGAGATCGAGGCAGCGGCCAGGAAGGCGCAGGCGCACGACTTCATCGTCGACCTGGCCGACTGGCAGGAGCGGACCGGCTACGACGCGCATGTCGGCGAGCGCGGCGTGAAGCTGTCGGGCGGCCAGCGCCAGCGCATCGCCCTGGCCCGCGTCATCCTGAAGGACGCGCCGATCCTGATCCTCGACGAGGCGACCTCCGCGCTCGACAGCGAGGTCGAGCTGGCGATCCAGGAACAGCTCGCGACCCTGATGCAGAAGAAGACGGTGATCGCGATCGCCCACCGCCTGTCGACGATCGCGCGGATGGACCGGTTGGTTGTGCTCGACAGGGGTCGTATCGTCGAGCAGGGCTCGCACGACGAGCTGCTGCGGCTGGGCGGGCACTACGCGCTGCTGTGGAAGCACCAGTCGGGCGGTTTCCTGCCCGACCAGGGGGCGGGCGAGGGGTTGCCCGGGCACGTCAGCGTCGATGCGGACGGCGTGGTCGACGCGTCCGCGTGAACGGCGTCAGGCGTCAGGCGGATCTACTCCGCCCTGAGATCCTCGCCGAACGCGACCTTCACGAAATTCGGCAGCACGTCGTTGGTCTGCTCGTCGTGGGTCGGGGTCCTGGCCATCGCTCGCTCGACTTGCGCAATCTCGCCGGTCAGGCGCTCCAGAAGTCCCTCGTTCCAGAGAGGAGCGGCATAGGCGTCGGCGAGGTCCTGCCGCAGGCGCATGTACATGGAGAGCATCTGATCGAACGACATCGCAACCTCCTGATGTTGCAATGCAGCATACCAATCTCGCGTGAACTTCGTGTAGGTCGATCGCCCGTTCCGGAAAGTCACCGTGGCTTAGGCGTTCCATCGACCCCTTTGCGCCGCGTGGCGCCAACGTTCATGTTGTGACCGATAGACCGCTCTCCAGATAGGTCCGACCCTAGGTTCGCTCATCGGCAACAGCTGTCGTTCAAGAGGTCAGTTTTCTAACGGACTTCTGTGAGTCACGGACAACCAGAAGATCTATGGGCACGGTGCTTGCCCCTGCCTTCCTTGGCCGCCTTGGTTGTGCTGGGCCGACTTGTATTGAGTTGTTGCTAGAAAGCGCCTACCGAGGACGCCTCGTTAGTCCAAGTGTGACAGCGTGCCAGGTTTGCCGTGAAGATTCGAACTCAGCTAGTTGCGCTTGTGTCGGGGGTGATGCTGCCGCTCGTCATCCTGGCGGCGCTGATGACTTTTTCGCTGTGGCATCAAGAGCGCCAGGCCTATCAGCAACAGTTTCTGGAGCGCGCAAACGCTCTGCGCTTGGCGCTGGACATCGAATTCGAGGTCACGTTTCGTGCGCTCAAGGCCACGGGTGAGTCGATCGATCTTTCAGCTCCGGATGTGAGCCCCAGGCTACAGCGTCGGTTCGATGGCTTCCTAGCCAACAATCCAGACTGGATTGCGGTCGGAGCTCTTGACAGCCAGGGCCGTCCGCTTGTTTTCAGTGCTCGGGGTGGTCAGCTCGTGACGCCTCTGGTTGCCATGGAAGGGATTCGCGAGACGATCAGCTCCCGCTCGCATTTCATCTCTGACCTGGTGGCAACGATCGACGGGCGCCAAGTCGTCTATCTCGCGACAGCTCTCGTACGCGACGGCGTCGCCCAGGGCGCGGTGTACGCGGTGATCGATCACCGGCACTGGCTCGGATTCCTGCGCACCTACCCAGTGAGCGAGCGCGGGGTGCTGTCACTGAGCGACAGAAGCTTGACAGTGATCACACGCACCCTCGACGACGAGCGCTGGGTCGGCAAGAAGGCCACCGCCACTTTCCGAGGCAAGACGGTCGGACAGCCCAGCGGCTCTTTTCAGACGAATAGCCTGGACGGCGTCCCGTTCTACGCGGCATTCAGCCGTTCGAAAGTGAGCGGCTGGTTGCTTTCCACCGGCGTCCCGCGTGACGAGGTCGAAGCCGCCCTGCGCGGACAGACCACGACCGTGGTGATCGTCCTTTCGCTGGCAGTTCTCGGCGCCTTGCTGGCGGCGTGGTTCCTCGGACGGCACGTGAACACGTCGATGACCGCCCTCGAGAAGTCGGCCCGATCACTCTTGGATGCCCATGAAATCACCGGCGCGCCGCTTCCGATCCAGGAAGCGGAGACAGTTCGACAGGCCATGGTCGACGCACACAGCCGACTTCTCGGTCGCGAGGCCGCGCTCAAGGCGGCCTTGGTACGTGAGGAAGCCGCGCGCGAACAGGCGGAAAGCGGCAGCCGCGCGAAGGACCGGTTCTTGGCCATGATGGGCCACGAACTCCGCAATCCGATGAGCGCGATCACTGCGGCGGTCGCGATTCTCGGCAAGGAGGGGATCCCGCCGCCGGCGCTGGCCCGGACCAGAGACATCATCAAACGCCAGGCCAGCCACATGGGCGGGATGATCAATGATCTGATGGACGTGGCGCAGCTGGGCTCTGGTGATCTCACGCTGCGCCGGGCGCGATTGGATCTGGCCAGGGTGACTAACCAAGTGGTCGATCGGTTCACAGACTCCGGCCGCTGTTCGCATGTCGAGGTCAAGCTGGAGCACGTGCCCGCGTGGATCGACGCCGATCAGGAGAGGGTGGCCCAGATCATCACGAACATCCTGGATAACGCATGCAAGTACACCCTGGCTGGCGGCACCGTCACCGTCACCGTGCGGGGCGAGGAGCAATGGAGCGTTCTCAGTGTCAAAGACAGCGGAGTGGGCATCGCCGCGCAGCTGGCAGCGAGCATGTTCGATGCATTCACGCAGGGTGAGCGGAGCATCGAGCGGTCGCAAGGTGGCCTGGGGCTGGGGCTGACGCTGGCACGTTGGCTGGTCGAGTTGCACGGCGGCTCGATCTCTGCCTCGAGCGAAGGGGTCGGTACCGGAGCGACGTTCACGGTGCGACTGCCGAGCGCCGAGCCACCGCCGGGGATGGCCATGCCGGCAAAAGCGTCGTCCGATCTGCTTCTGACCGTGGTCGAAGACATCGAGGACACGCGGGAAATGATGCAGATGCTCCTGAGCATCGACGGGCGCCAGGTCAACGTGGCAGCCGACGGTCCGAGCGGCGTTGAGACCATCCTGGCGGGACCCAGCGACATCGCTGTCGTCGACATCGGCCTGCCCGGGTTCGACGGCTTCGAAGTGGCCCGCCGTGTACGGCAAGCGTCTGGTGGAGAGCGAATCCTGCTGATCGCGCTCACGGGATATGGCTCCGATGCCGACCGAGCCAAGGCAAGGGAGGCGGGCTTCGATCAGTTCCTGGTCAAGCCATTCGATATGGAGCGCTTCGAGGCGGCCGTCGATGAGGGTCTACGCGACAAACATGAGTCGATGTCTTGAACGACCTGGACCAGAACGATCAGCTCGCGGGCTCACGGCGAACGGCGCACCTCGCGCTCGAGCGTCGCGTTCACCTGCTCCAGTTTCTCGGCCGATTCGTCGAGGCGCTTCTCGACCTTGTTCGTCTCGTGAACTGCCTGGTGCACTTCGCCGTCACTTGCCCCTTGGGCAATCTTGGTGTCGAGCACCGCATGAACGACCGCCAGAATCTCCGCCGCCTGCTTCACCTCCGCCGTCGCTTCCTTGTTCTTGCTCAAGGCGTTTGCGAGCGGAGTTGCTGTCGTTCCTGCTTGGGTGGGTTCCGGGTCTTTGCTCAAGTTTTTCCCCTTTTCGATGAGTATTTCCGCTGCAGACCATTACCCAAGCGCAGCGTCCCACATCGACGTCGCACTGCTCCTGCGTAACATCTCTGCCGGAGGCAGTTCAAAGACAGCGAATTGTTTGAGATGCCACTTCCCACGATTCTGATCGAAGACAGCCAGACGATTCTCGAAATCCTGGTCCCGGCGCTGGACGAGATCGCCGATGCGCAGGTGATGGCCGTCGCAGGAACCGCCACCGCGGGCGTCGCCGCCATGACGGCGAATGCCGACAGCTGGCGGCTTGTCGTGGTCGACTTGTTCTTGAAAGAAGGCCACGGGCTGGAAGTGTTACGGGTAGGCCAAGCACGTCGCGGCGACCAGCACATCGTCCTGTTGACGAACTTCGCCACGCCGGAGATTCGGCGTAGAGCGCTCGAAGCCGGTGCCGACGCGGTCTTCGATAAATCGACGGAGCTCGAGCTTTTCTTCGAGCTATGCAGGACGTATTCGAACGAACAAGGCCGCCTCTAGGGGGACGGGGCTGGAACTGGGCAGCTTGTTCGCCTAGCTCGACAAGCTGCGCGGCTGAGAAGATCGTGTGAGCATTGCCTGCGCTATCTCGAGGACAACCGTAGAAGACTCCAAGTGCGCTCGCACCGCTGGAAAGTCTCCCGCGAACACGTTGTCGATCTTCACAGCCACTCGACTGGTGGGATCCAGTCCCTCCGATGCAGCTGAAAGGCAATCGGCCACATACAACCCCACCCCTTCATCGATGAAGCGGCCATCTTCGTAGCTCAGCCGCCAGCGATACCGGACGCCTTGCTCGCGAATATCGATTTCGAAAGCGTCCGCTGCATCCAGCCACGGCCGCCACGCCGGCTGGCCGCTGCGGCCGACCCGCTGTTCCGGATGACCCATGCTCGCCTCTTCTTAAAAAACTCAGGAAACAGAGTACAGATCAAGCCCACCGCAGCGCGGTGAGCCTGCTCTCACGCTGCGTTTAAGGAGCGCTGCGGTGGTGCCGATGGCGGCAGGCGTCTCGGCACATCGGACAGCAGCCCGGAGATGCGCTGGATCCGTCGAATCGCATCTCTTGACTGCAGATACGCGTCGAGTTGCCGATTGGTCATGGACGCCCGCTCGAGACGTCCTGAAGTTTTCGTGCGGCGCTGCGCCTCACTGATTCGTCTGTCCATTTGATGCTCCACGGTGGTGAGGGCCGGGGCCGTCCGCGCTGACTGGGCCGCGGCAGGCGAAAGCATAAAAAAAGCCGATCTGGATTTCAAGCTCCTTCGGGGGATTTACCCTGGCAGTAGTGGGGAGTTTTCGTCACGCCAATTCGCAGCAGCGGTCTCGATCGTGCATCGAAAAGCATGGGGCTCAGGGCTCTTGAAAATCCAAGAGCCGCTCCTAGTTGGCGCCCGCGGGGATCTCCCCGCGTACGCCTGAAAGGAGTGAACCATGTACCCGTCCATGCTGAAACCGACCGGCGACGCACTGTTCGCCGATTTCGCCCTCCTGCAAGATCGGCTCGACGAGCTGCTCGCCGGAGGCCGTGGCTCCTCGAGCATCCGCGCCGTGGCGAGGGAGGGAGCTTTTCCGTCTCTGAATGTCGGCACCTGGGCCGAAGCGCTGGAGATCTACGCCTTCGCCCCCGGCATCGACCCCAAGTCCATCGACGTGTCCGTCGAGCAGGGTCTGCTGACGATCTCCGGTCGCCGTGGTGGCGAGACGGCCTCGTCGACGAAGGGCCTGACCGTTTATGCGAAGGAACGGTTCGAGGGGACCTTCCGGCGCGTCGTTTCGTTGCCGGACGATGCCGATCCCGCGAAGGTCGACGCGAGCTATCGCAACGGCGTTCTCAAGATCGTCGTCCAGCGTCAGGAAGCGGCCAAGGCCCGCCAGATCGCCGTCAATCATTGAACCATCCTCCAAGGAGAGAACCATCATGCAAGCAGACAACCGTTCCTCGTCGCAGCGGCCAGAAGCTCTTCTGCTGCCGCCTGTGGACATCGTCGAGGATGCAACCGGGATCACCGTCACAGCCGATCTTCCCGGGGTGGAGCCCAAGGATCTGTCCCTGAGCGTCGAAAACCGAACGTTGACGATTGCCGCGCCGCTGACGCTCGGCGAGGCGAACGAGCTGGTCTCGGTCTACACCGAGGTCCGTGCGAATCAGTACCGGCGTCGCTTCGAGCTCAGCAGCGAACTCGATACAACGGCGATCGAAGCCGCTTTCAGCGACGGCGTTTTGAAGCTGTGGGTACCAAAGCTCGAGCGGGCTAAACCGAAACGCATCGAGGTCAAGGTCGCATAGTCGAAGTCACGGAGCACGCGAGGCGAGAAACATTCGCCACGCGTGCATTGAAGACCGCCACACCCAAGGGTCGTTTGCAGACCTCGCGATGATTCTGTCTCCTACAACCGCTTGACGCGATGCACTCCAGACGCACGGCCAAGCGAACCGAGTTGCTGAGTGGAAATAGATCGGCCCTGGGAAGCGGCTGTGCCTGCTGGCCTTGCTCGACCGATCACCGAAGACGGTAGGAGCTGCGCACCCGGTCTTTGAATTCGTGACCATCGCCAACGCAGCCGGCAAGGCCGATTCACCGTCGTCAGTAACTTCATCTATGGCATGGAGACATTGCCCGATATCGACAACGGGTCGAAACAGATGCTGCAAAGCAGGTTTTTTCAGCAGCCCGAGAACGATGCCTTGGCTGCCCTGTTCTACAGCGAATTGCTGCCCGCGTTCATGCTCATGCTCATGCTCATACTCATGGGCGAGGATCTTCGATCCATGGTCCGGAATTCCGCAAGGAGTGCGACCATTTAGGCTGGTCGACTGACGAGTGCATGTCTCGCTGTTTTCCAAGTGCGGTGATGCTGCAGATGCCCGTCCAATGAAGTCCTCGCAAGTCCCGCCGGTGGTAGGCCGTGTTTCTCTCGAACAAGCGGGTGCGGGCCGCAAGGAGCCTTGCATTCCGCCATACAAAACACCGGTTACCCGGCTTGTTACCCGGTCCGATTTTTCTTGGAATTCTTGGTCTATGGTTGGAGACCATCACGATTGAAGTTGCCGACGATCTCCCGCTCCGGAGCCGTCACTGAGAAGTGACAAGGAGCAGGTCGGCGACCACGCGCCGCGTAAGCCGGCAGCTTCGCCTCGCAATGCGACGAGCTTGGGCGGATCCTGAAACTCAGAGCCAATGTCACGTATGCCGGTAGCGAGGGTGTCCACCGCGAAATGTGGCTCGGCGCGGGTTGGCGAGGGCTTCGGGTGCGGCGCCCATCATCCTGCCCCTCATTGCCATCGCGATTTCCTGAGACGTCGTGATGCCGTCTGCTACGCGCCTAGGGTGCCGCGCCTTCTGCCCCATTAC
>CAZZVH010000034.1:9997-15886 GCA_964657365.1 uncultured Burkholderiaceae bacterium | reverse complement strand
GGCCACCGTCGCGTTGCAGAACGCGCGGCTCTTCAACGAGACGCGCGACGCCCGGGAGCAGGCCGAGGCCGCCAACGAAGCGAAGAGCGCGTTCCTCGCCACCATGAGCCACGAGATCCGCACGCCGATGAATGCCGTGATCGGCATGAGCGGCCTTCTGCTCGACACCGCGCTCGACGACGAGCAGCGCGACTATGCCGGCACGATCCGGGACAGCGGCGACGCGCTGCTCACGATCATCAACGACATCCTCGACTTCTCGAAGATCGAGGCCGGCCGGATGGACATCGAGGCCCAGCCGTTCGACCTGCGCGAGTGCGTCGAATCGGCCATGGACCTGATCGGCGCGCGCGCCGCGGAGAGGCACCTCGACATCGCCTACCTGTTCGAGGGCGACGTGCCGGCCACGCTCGACGGCGACGTGACGCGCCTGCGCCAGATCCTTCTCAACCTGCTCTCGAACGCTGTCAAGTTCACGGAGGGCGGCGAAGTCGTCCTGACCGTCTCGGCCGTCGTGCACGAGGCCTCGGCCGAGCTCACCTTCGCCGTGCGAGACACCGGCATCGGGCTGGCGCCGCAGTCGATCGAGCGGTTGTTCCGGTCGTTCTCGCAGGCGGATTCCTCGACCACCCGGCGCTACGGAGGCACCGGGCTGGGCCTGGCCATCAGCAAGAAGCTCGCGGAGCTGATGGGCGGAACGATGTGGGTCGAAAGCCGCGGCGTCGGTCTCGGCTCGACCTTCGGCTTCACCATCGTCGCGCCCGTGGCGACCGCGGCGCCCACGGGGCGGCAACAGCTGCTCGGCCCGCAGCCGGCGCTGGCCGGCAAGCGGCTGCTGGTGGTCGACGACAACGCCACCAACCGCCGGGTGCTGGCGCTGCAGACCGGCAAGTGGGGCATGGTGCCCCGCGACACGGATTCGCCATCGGAGGCGTTGGCGTGGCTCCAGCAAGGGGAGCCATTCGACCTCGCCGTGCTCGACATGCACATGCCGGAGATGGACGGTCTCACGCTCGCCGCGCGCATCGATCGCCTGCGGCCCGCCCTGCCGCTCGTGCTCTTCAGCTCGCTCGGCCGGCGCGAGGCCGGCGACACCGACGGCCTGTTCGACGCCTACCTCAGCAAGCCCCTGCGCCAGTCGCACCTGTTCGATGCGCTGATCGGCCTCCTTGGCGACGCGACGCAGCTGCAGGCCGCCGCCGGTCCGAGAGCGGCGACCGCGCTCGACCCCGGCATGGCGGCACGCCACCCGCTGCGCATCCTGCTCGCCGAGGACAACGTGGTGAACCAGAAGCTCGCCCTGCGCCTGCTGCAGCAGATGGGCTACCGGGCCGACCTGGCGAGCAACGGCGTCGAGGCGATCGAATCGATCGAGCGGCAGCCGTACGACGTGGTGCTGATGGACGTGCAGATGCCGGAGATGGACGGCCTCGAAGCCGCACGTCGCATCACGCAGCGCTGGCCCGCGAACGCGCGCCCGCGTATCGTCGCGATGACCGCCAACGCCATGCAGGGCGATCGCGAAGCCTGCCTGGCCGCCGGCATGGACGACTACATCACCAAGCCGATCCGCGTCGAGCAGCTGATCGCCTCGCTGACGCAGAGCGACGCCCGCACCGACCCCCGAGGAGCCTACAGCGCATGAGCGATGCAACGATCGACCCGCACACCTTCGACGAGCTGCAGGCCAACGCCGGCGCCGATTTCGTCGTCGAGCTGGTGGACACCTTCGCCGAAGAAGCGCCGCAGGTGCTCGCCGAGATGCGCGCCGCCCTGACGATCGGCGCGGCCGATCGCTTCCGCCGGGCAGCGCACTCGCTCAAGAGCAACAGCAGCACCTTCGGCGCGACCGCCCTGGCCGACATGGCCCGCCGCCTCGAACTCGACGGCATGCCCGTCGACGCGGCGCCGGTCGATGCGCTGGCGCAGGAGTTCGAGCACACGCTGGCGGCGCTGCGGGCACTGGCGCGGCGATGAGCACATCGTCGCTGCCGGCCGGGCGCTTCGGCCGCTTCGAGATCGTCCCGTCCGAGCGACGCCTGACGGCCGACGGCCAGACCGTCGCGCTCGGCAGCCGCGCCTTCGACCTGCTCGCGGCCCTGGTCGCCAGGCGCGACCGCATCGTTCCGAAGGACGAGCTGATCGACGTCGTCTGGCCCGGCCTGGTGGTCGAGGACAACAACCTGCAGGTGCAGATCTCAGCCCTGCGCAAGGTGCTGGGAACGCAGGCGATCGCGACCGTTCCCGCCCGCGGCTATCAATTCACCATCGCCGCGGGTACCACCGGCGCACCGGCGACATCGGTCGCCGAGGCGAAGACGCCGCGCGTCCAGGAGCGATCGATGGCCGGCGCGCAGCGCAAGTCGCGCCTCCTGGTCGCCGACGACAACAAGGTCAACCGTCTGCTGCTCTGCCGTTCGCTCGAGCTGATGGGACACGCGGTCGCGAGCGTCGAGAATGGGCGGGCGGCGCTCGAGGCGCTGCGTTCGGAAGACTTCGACATGCTGCTGCTCGACCTCGAGATGCCCGAGCTCGACGGCTTCGGCCTGCTCGAGCAGCGCGCGGCCGATGCGGCGCTGCACGGCGTGCCCGTGATCGTCACCAGCTCGCTCGAAGGCGCCGCGCAGGTGGCCCGCTGCATCGAGCTCGGCGCCGACGACTACCTGCACAAGCCGGTCAACCCGGTGCTGCTCAAGGCCCGGGTCGGTGCGAGCCTCGAGCGCAAGCATCTGCGCGACCGCGAGCGCGAACTGCTGGCGCGCCTCGCGCCCGAGCTCGGCAACGGCGAACGCAGCGCAGGCGACGCGGGCGGTCGCCGTGGCGAGTGCACCCTGCTCGTCGCCCGCCTGCGCGACATCGATGCCCTGGCGATGACGCAACCGGCGCAGGACACGCTCGAGCTCCTGAGCAGCTGGACCACGCTGATGCTCGACACGATCGAGGAAGCCGGCGGCCTCGTGAACCAGCTGGCCGGCGACGGCATGACCGCCGTGTTCGGATCGCGCGGGCCGATACCCGCAGGCAACGCACCTGCCGCTGCAGTGGAAGCCGCGCGCGGCATGCGCGCGCTGGTGGCCCAGTTCAACGCCGAGCGTGGCGCGCCCGGAAAGCCGCCGCTCGTGATCGGCATCGGCATCGCCAGCGGCGAGATGGTGACCGGCCATGCCGGCACGCCGACGCGGGCCGCCTACGTGTCCGTCGGCGCGGCGGCGCAGCGGGCGGTGCGCCTCGCGTCGCTGGCCGCCGAGCGGGGCGCGTCGGTGGTGCTCGACGCCGCCACCAGGGCGGCATTGCCGGGCGACGTCGGGCTCGATGCGCTCTCGCCCTTGCCGTTGCCGGGCAGCGGCGAGGCCGCCGTTCCCTACGTGCTGAGGCCGTGACCGTCCGGCGACACCGGCACGCCGCGCATCCCGACGTGGTGCGCGCTCGCGATCAGGATGTCGCGCTGCGGCCCGTCGTTCGAGAACGCAGCGTGGAGGAACACGAGGGTGACGCCGACGGCGGCGATGGCGGCGATCAGGCGAAGGACGATGTGCAGTGTCTTCATGGCGGGGCTCTCCGGTGGCCGGCGTTTCCTTGCCGGCGACTCGACTGTCCGCCGCGTGCCGTCGCCCTGTCCTTTGGCGTCGTGAAGCCGCGCTGAAGCGTTGTGAAACATTGAAGGGCGCAACACAGCACCGCCATGCTCTGGATCGTCGCGTCGCTCTTCTTCTGCTGGATGATCTATCGGGAATTCCGCAGCCGCCTGGGCGTCCGGGCCGGCTACGACGGGCCCGATCCGACGCCGGTCTCGAAGCCGTACGTGGCGGCGCTGGTGGCCCTGGCGATGCTGTTCGCGTGGCCGCCGTTCCGCTACTGGCGGCTCGAGCGCGTGCTCTCCGCGAAGGCGACCGTGCTGGCGGATGGGCGCCCGGCGACGGTGCACTGCAACACCGTCTTCGACACCTTGTTCGACACCAACTCCTTCGCCGCGGGCCACGCCAGCCCGACCACCGGCCGCATCGTCTTCCAGTACCCGTGGTGCGAGCGCGTCATCGGCTACATCGGCCACCCGGAACGCGCCGACCGCGACGAGATCTACAGCCTCGACATCCTCACCCACGAGAGCATGCACGTGCGCGGCGAGATGAACGAAGCCGCCACCGAGTGCCAGGCGGTGCAGCGCAACTACCGCACCGCGAAGCTGCTCGGCGTCGCCGACGCGGTGGCGAGGCGCAACGCGCTCCAGTACTACCAGGAGATCTACCTGCACAAGGGCGAGATCGGCGGCATGCAGGCCGCCTACTTCTCCGGTGAGTGCGCGCCCGGCAAGGCGATGGACGAGCATCTGGCCGACTCGACGTGGAACACGCCGTAGCCGGCCGCGCGGGAACGCCCTATTGCTTCTTGTCGACGAGCAGGATCTCGCAGGTTTCCGTCCCGGTGTTCTCGAACGAATGCGATTCGATCGGGCCGGAAACGATCACCTGACCTTTCTTGACGATCAAGTCGGTCGTCCTGCCGTCGGGGAAGTGGAAGCGGCGCGAGCAGTCGGTGAGGAAATAGCTGACGAAGCTCACCGGGTGCGAATGGAAGCTGTCTCTCGCGCCAGGCGCCCAGGTCGCCTTGATGACGCGAAAGTCGTCGTTGTCGGCCAGCACCTTGTAGACCTCGGGGCTCACGTCGTACGACGCCGGAGCGTTGGCGGCGCGGGCCTGCCACGGTGCGGCCAGCAGCGCGGCAGCGCCGATGACCAGGATGGAAGCGGCCGTACGGGAACGGATCGGGTGGGCCATGGTGTCTTCCTCGTGTGGTTCGTCGGCGTGACGCCGGGATTGGATGCCTCACCCGTGCCGGCGTCAATGGCCGCGGATCGTGGCGTCGGTGCGGGTACGCGGCGTGCCCGTGCCCGGCATGGAAACAGATCACCCAACCCCCTCGGCCGGTCGAGGCCTGTCGCGCGGCCTGTCGCTGCTCCTGTCCACCTCGGCCTACGTCGTTCCGCTGCTGCTGAGCCGCTCCTCGACGCCGACGCCGGCGCATCCGAGGACGCTGCTCTGGTACACGGCGCTGCGCAAGCCCTGGTTCAAGCCGCCCGACGTGGCGATCCCGCTGGCCTGGATGGCGATCGAATCGGCGCTGGCCTTCGGCGGCTACCGGCTGCTGCGAAAGCCGTCGGCGCCGGCGCGCAACAAGTCGCTCGGCCTGCTCGCGCTCAACGTGCTCAACATCGGCGGCTGGAGCCGGCTCTTCTTCGGCCGCCGCAACCTGCCGGCGAGCACCATCGCCGCGGCGGCGCTGGTCGGAACGGGCGCGGCCTACGTGGCGGAAGCACGCAAGGCCGATGCGCCGTCGGCGCTGGCCGGCGTGCCGCTCGTGGCCTGGGTCGCGTTCGCCACCGTTCTCACCGCCGCACTCTGGCGGCGCAACCGCTGATCGGCCGCCGGCTCCGCCTCACGCCCTGGCGGGCGCGCGGAGGAAGTCGGCGATCGCGCCGGAGAGCAGCGCCGGCGCTTCTTCCTGCGGCACGTGGCCGGTGTCCGGAATCTCGACCAGCCTGGCCTGGGGCAGCGCCCTCAGGTAGTCGGCCGAGTTGGCGAACGGGATCATCGCGTCGCGCTGGCCCCAGACCAGCAACGTCGGCGCCTGGATCCGGCGCAGCAGGGGCACCGGGTCGACCAGCACGGTCTGCGCCATGCGCTGCAGCAGCGCATGGCGGCTGCCCGGAGCGAGCATCAGATCCCGATAGCGTCGCGTCATCGCTTCGGTCGGCAGCGCGGGATCGACGTAGGCCGGCGCGAGATTCATGCGCAGCACCGCCGTCGGCAGCACGAAACGCATCGCCTGCATCACGAGCGGCACCTCGGCCGCCTTGCCGTAGGCGAAGCCCGGGCTGGCGAAGCCGTCGGG
>CAZZVH010000034.1:0-9987 GCA_964657365.1 uncultured Burkholderiaceae bacterium | reverse complement strand
CTCGCTCAGCCCCGCGCGTGTCAACCGTTCTGGGAAGCCGTCGGGCGCGATCAGGACGAGCCTGTCGACCCGCTCGGGATGCAGCGCCGCGAAGGTCCAGGCGATGCGGCCGCCGATCGAATGGCCGACGATCGTCGCGCGCTGCAGCCCGAGCGAGGCCATCACCTCGAGCAGGAGTGCGGTGCTGCGCGCGTCGGTGTAGATGCCCGCCGGGTCGGGCGCGCTGAGCCCGCTGCCGGGGAGGTCGAAGCGGATCACGCGGTGGTCGTGCGCGAGCGCATCGCTCAGCGCATCCCAGGTCTCGAGGCTCGCGCCGAAGCCGTGCAGCAGGATGACCGCCGGCGCGTCGCGCGGGCCCCTGTCGCAGAGCCGCAGGTTCCAATCGGCGATGCGCACCTTGTCGTGCGGATCGCGCAGGTAGGTCGATTCGAGCGAGGCCAGGCTCTTGTCCGGCGTCCACAGCCAGAAGGCGAGCGCGGCCACGAGCACGACGGCGGCCGACAGGACGAGTGCCTTCATGGCGAGGAATCGGTGCGGGACATCGGTGCAGGACACCTGGGCGTGACATCAGTCCGGAGACGGGCGGCGGGCACGGCGCCACAGATCGAGCCCGTGCGCCGCGCCCGCACCGCCGAGGCAAAGGGCGAGCCACGGCCAGGGCGCTTCGGCCAGCGCGAGGCGGATGCCGGCCATAAGGAACAGGCCGGCCGCGAGGTTCGCGATCAGGTCTCGCCATGGCAGCCCGCGACCCGTGAACGCGTTGAACGCGACGAGCACCAGTGCCTCGAGCACGGCGATGGCGATCACCGCATCGACGATCCAGGCCGCCCATGGCGACGCGTTCACGGACTGCCCGCGGCTCTCAGAACGGCGCGTTCAGCCGCACGACCGCCAGGTTGAGGCAGGTCGCGAACGTGACCCAGCAGAGGTAGGGTGCGAGCCACCAGCGGCTGGGGGGCGAGAAGCGGCCGAGATAGACGATCAGCACGACGATGCTGAGCCACAGGAATCCGACTTCCATCAGGGCCCAGTCCGGCCGATGCAGGCGAAAGAACAGCAGGCTCCACAACAGGTTGAGGAAGCCGTTCGCCGCGAACAGGCCGAGCATCCATTCGCGTCGCGACCGGTCCGTCGTGCGCTGCCAGGCCATGACGCCGGCGACCGCGGCGCAGGCGAAGATGCAGGTCCATGCCGGGCCGAACAGGATGTCGGGCGGCTTCCACGACGGCTCCCTGAGCGACACGTACCAGGTGCCGATGTCCGTCGTCAGCGCGCCGAGGACGGCGACGAAGGCGGCCGCGCCCGCGGCGACGGCGATCGGCTTCCAGGGCGTGCCCGTCCGGGCGACTCCGGCGCCCGGGTCAGACACGCGCCATGCCGAGGAGGTGGGCGACGTCCTTGAAGAAGATGCGCACGTGGGCCATCGGCCGCTTGCGCACCAGTTCCTTGTTCATGTACGCGTCGAACGTCAGCTGCTGCACGTCCTTGTCCTTGCAGATGCTGACGAAGCGCTCGCGCCGCTTGTCGCTCGAGTACCAGAAGCGCTGCATGATGCCGAGCACGAAGAAGACCTTGCCGTGCGCCTTCATGAAACGCTTGCGTGCGCTGGCCAGCGCCGCCACGCGACCGGTCTTCAGGAATTCGTCGGCCGCGTCGGCGGCGAGCCTGCCCCCGTACATGGCGTAGTAGATGCCTTCGCCCGACGCCGGCGCGACCACGCCCGCGGCGTCTCCGGCCAGCACCACGTTGCGGCCGTTGTCCCAGCAGGCGAGCGGCTTCATCGGGATCGGTGCGCCTTCGCGGCGCAGCGTCTCGGCATCGCCGAGATGCGCGTTCTGGCGCAGCTGCGCGACGGCGCCGCGCAGCGAGAAGCCCTTGTCGGCACTGCCCGTGCCGATGCTCAACGTGTCGCCGTGCGGGAAGACCCAGCCGTAGAAATCGGGCGAGAGGGCGCCGCGGTAGATCACGTCGCACCGGGTGCCGTCGTAGCCGACCGGCTTGACCGCCGGTGCGCGCACGATCTCGTGGTACGCGAACACGTAGCGCGTGCGGTCGGCCTTCGGCACGCCGGCCTCGCGCGCGACCGCGGAACGCGCGCCGTCGGCACCGACGACGGCGCGGGCCCGTACCCGCGCCACGGTGCCTTCGCCCGGGTGGTGCTTGTCGCGCACCAGGTAGCGGACGACGGTGAGTCCGTCGACGTCGGTCTCGAAGCCTTCGAAGCTGCCCATCCGCCGCTCGGCGCCGTGCTCCCTGGCCCGCTCGCGCAGCCATTCGTCGAACCGGTCGCGGTCGACCATGCCGACGAAGCCGCCGTGGATCGGGATGTCCACCCTGGTGTCGGACGGCGAGATCATCCGCGCCGACTGCGCGCGCGCCACCAGCAGCGCATCGGGAATCTCGAAATCCTTGATGAGGCGAGGCGGGATCGCGCCGCCGCACGGCTTGACCCTGCCGGCACGGTCGAGCAGCAGCACGCTGCGGCCGCGGCGGGCGAGGTCGTCGGCGGCGGTCGCGCCGGCAGGGCCGCCGCCGATGACGACGACGTCGAAGCTCTCGAGCGGCGTGGCGGGCGCGGGCATCCGACCTTGCGGCGACGACGCCGCCACGGTCGCCGACACGGCGGCCGCGCTCACGACGCCCTCAGCGCGAAGGCGCTGACCATCATGCCGGCGACGAACAGCGGCACGCCGAAGCCGCTGTACCAGACGGCGCGCTCGGTGGGGCTCGCCAGGAAGCGGCGCATCAGCAGGAACTGCAGGACGATGAGGACGGCCACGGCGCCACCGTAGACCGGCTGCTGCCAGCTGAACAGCAGGCCGACGACGAACAGCTGCGGCGCCGCCATCACCCAGCAGGCGGCGCGGGCGGCGCGGTCGACGCCGAGCTGCACCGGAAGCGAGTGGATGCCCATGGCGCGGTCGCCCTGCACCGACTTGAAATCGTTGAGCGTCATGATGCCGTGCGCCGAAGCGCTGTAGAGAAGCGCGAGCGCCACGGAACGGAACTGCGGCATGGCGCCGCCGGCCATCACGGCCGCGCCGGTCACCCAGGCCAGGCCTTCGTAGCAGAGGCCGCAGGCGGCGTTGCCCCACCAGCCGTTGCGCTTCAGGCGCAGCGGAGGCGCGCTGTAGGCCCAGGCCAGGAGCAGGCCGACCGCACCGGCGAGGAAACCCCAGACGCCGAGGACCGTCGCGACCAGCAGCGACAGGACGGTCCAGAGGAGCGCGATGTACAGGCCCCATCGCCCGGGCATGCGGCCCGAGGGAATCGGCCGCTGCGGCTCGTTGATGGCATCGACGTGACGATCGAACCAGTCGTTGACCGCCTGGCTGCTGGCGCACACCAGCGGCCCGGCGAGCAGGACGCCGACGACGATCAGGAGCCAGCGCCCCTGGGTCGAGACACCCGAGGCCACCACGCCGCAGGCGAAGGCCCACATGGGCGGGAACCAGGTGATCGGCTTGAGGAGCTCGGCGACGGTCGACAGCGCGGGGCGTTGCATGCCGTCATCCTTGCACTTGACACTCCGACCGTCAACTCAGAGTTACACCTGTCGGTGTCCGCCTGTTGCGCCGGCGCTCAATCCTCGCCCGGCGCGGCGGCCAGGTCGCCGATGTTGAAACGGCGCAACTTGACGTACAGGCTCTGGCGCGAGAGGCCGAGCATTTCGGCCGCCGAGGCACGGTTGTCGTTGGTCAGCTGGAGGGCGGCCTCGATGCAGAGCTGCTCGATGAGATCGGTGGTGTCGCGGACGATGTCCTTCAGCGGGACGCGGCCGACCAGTTCGGTCATCTGGCCGACGGAGCGCGGCGCGTCGCGGCCCAGGAGCGCCTCGCTGCCGAGCCGGCGGCTGACGTCGCGGATCGTGAAGCCGAGGCACGGGTATTCGCCTTCCTCGACGGCGACGCCGGAGATCTCCACGTCGCTCAGGGAGCCGTATTCGCCGCGCATCACCGTCCCGAACAGTCGCACCGTGCCGCGCTGCTTCAGGTTCGACAGGAGCACGCTCACGTCGACGCCGGTGCGGCCCAGCCACTGCTCGAGCGACTTGCCGCGCGCCTGCTCCTGGCTGGTCAGCTGGGCGAGCTCGACGAAGGCGCGGTTGGCGCTGAGGATCCTGCCGTCGAGGTCGCTGACGACGAACGCGTCTGGGGCGGTCTCGATCATCTGCAGCATCGCGCTGTCGCTCGACGACTTCTCGCTGTCGACCACGTCGGCCGACGAGACGCGCAGGAGGATGTGCGCCGATTTTTCCTGTCGGAACAGCGACGCCGAGGCGCGCACCTGGCTGGCGTCGGCGCGCAGATGCGCGGTGATCGATTCCGGCTTGCCGCTGCCGCGAACCCGGGCCAGCAGGCGATGCAGGGACGCGTTGCCGGCGTCGTCGAACAGGTCCATGGCGGCGCGATCGAGCGCGGTGCCGAACAACCTGGTGGCCGCGGGATTGGCCTCCTCGAGCTTGCCGGTATCGGGGTCGAGGATCATCACCGCCTCGCTGGCGACCTGGAACAGCGACCGGTAGCGCGTCTCCATGTGGCGCAGGCGCCAGTAGTCGCGCTCCATCGCCTGCTGCGCGCTGACCAGCCGTTGCTGCAGGGCGGCGTTCGCGCGCAGGTCGCGCCCGAACACCAGCGAGCGGTTGCCGAGCTTGTCCCGGCCCGACGTGGGCGGCAGCGGCAGTGCGGCGTACGACATCGGCAGATCGGTGCCGGCGGCGGATGGGTGGTTGATGTGGCTCCAGCGAGGCGCCGCGTTCTGGCGCGAATCGCGCAGCAGGCCGTCGACCTTGGCCCGGCTTTCGACCGTGACGGTCTCCGCCCAGGGCTTGCCGAGCCAGTCGTAGTAGCCCTCGCGCAACAGGTCTTCGCTGCCGAACGCCAGGTCGCGGATGACGCCTTCGTCGTCGATGATGAGGGCGACATCGGCCGCGGCCGCGAGCAGGCGGCCGGCCGCGTGTGCGTCGAGATCACCGAGCGAGCGCGCCGGCGATTCAAACTCCCTCATCGAGCGGCCTCTTCAGCAGTTTCCGGCATGGCAATCCTTTCAGCGACGACACGGGCCAGCACGCCCGGCAACCGCGGTTCGCCCGCCGGACCGGCTGTCAGGCGCGCTGGGCGGCACCTCTCCCGACGCTGCGCGCGATCAGCCGATCGGCCAGCAAAGGTGCCTCGCGACCGTCGATTGTCATGCCGTCGGCGCCCACCTGCTCCCAGAAGCCGGGATTCGCACCAAAGAGCGGGCCGCCGACCAGCACCACGATCTTCCGGTTGCAAGAGACCTGCCTGACCAGCGTGATGATGTCGGTCAGGTGCTGCAGATGGATCTCGGCGCCGAGCGAGAAGCCGATCGCGTCGAACCACTCGGCTTTCACCAGCGACGCCGCGTCGACCCCGGTGGTCCAGGCGCCGCCGCTGACGTTCCACCCGGCGCGCCGGAAGAATTCGCCCACCATCACGAGGCCGAGCGTGTGCTGCTCGCCCGGGCTGGGCACCAGCAGGACCGACCGTCCGACGATCATGTCGGACTCCGGGCCCGCGAAGGCAGGGCTCTGCTCGCGCAGGATCCGCTGCAGGCGGCCGAGGCCGATGGTCACGTCGGTGAAGGTGCAAAGATCGTCTTCCCACAGCAGGCCGAGGTAGCGGGCCGACGGCGCGAGCAGATCGACGTAGATCGACTCGATCGACACGCCCTCGGCGCGAAAGCCGCGCACGCCTTCCGAGCAGGCTTCGTCGTCCGGGGCCAGGACGAGCTTGACGAAGAGCTTGACGTCGTCCTCGCCGAGGCGACGCGCCTGTGCGGGTGAGCCCTGAGGCGCCGATCCGGGCGCGACGCGGTGCGCGAGCATCAGCCTCGGGATGATCTCCTGCTCGATCGCCCGCGCCAGTTTCGCGATCCGGGTGTCGTTGGCCGCCTCGCCCAGCGTGAACACCGGAAGATCCTGGCAGAGATTCGGAGCGCCACCCCGCGCGACGCCGTCGAGCGCGGAAAATTCCTGGGGCAAGCCGTCCATCTCGTCTCCTCGCTTTGCGCCCTGTGGCGTCGCTCAGTCGAATCCAAACCCTCGCCTCACCATGCCGAGAACGCCGGACCGTCGAGGTCTCTTTCGCTATCGGAAACATTAGTTCTACTGCCGCCCGTTCGAGTCGTCAATCGGTGCACCCAAGGCATTGACGAAGAAAAATATTTGCGCCACATGCCGAATGTAGTGTCATCTTTTGTTTACGTCTAGCCTGATTGACACGCGGGCCGCCGACGACTAGATTCATCCCGTGGGCAGGTCACGAAGGGCATGGATGCTGGCGTCGGATGGCGAGAAGAGGTCGAGTCGCGCGCTCTACACGCCTGACCAGCGCCGCCGTCGCGATGCGACCGGCTGGACCCTCGTGCAGGGCGTCCTGGCGCCGATCCAGTTCGTGGTCTTCCTGGCGAGCCTCGGCCTGGTGCTTCGCTTTCTGGCCACCGGCGACGGCGAGACAGCGGCGGTGGTGTCGGTGATCGCCAAGACGCTGACGCTCTACGCCATCATGGTCACCGGCTGCCTGTGGGAGAAGGCGGTGTTCGGCCGCTACCTGTTCGCCCCGGCCTTCTACTGGGAAGACGTCTTCAGCATGCTGGTGCTGGCGCTGCACACGGGTTACCTGGTGGCGCTGGCCACCGGTGCGCTCGGCGAGCGCGGCCGCATGTATCTCGCCCTGGCCGCCTACGCGAGCTATGTGATCAACGCAACGCAGTTCCTGCTCAAGCTGCGTGCCGCCCGCCTCGACCAGGCGCGCCTCGACCGGGCCCGCTCCGAACCCGGCGCCGTCGGCCACGGCAGCGGGGTGGCCGCATGAACGCCGTCATTCCGATCCGTGCATCGGCGGGCTGCGGCGACGCGCCCGTGCTGCGCGAGCGCGGCCAGCGCGAAGTCTTCTGCGGCCTCACCGGCATCATCTGGCTGCATCGCAAGATCCAGGACGCCTTCTTCCTGGTCGTCGGCTCGCGCACCTGCGCGCACCTGATCCAGTCGGCGGCCGGCGTCATGATCTTCGCCGAGCCCCGCTTCGCGACCGCGATCATCGACGACCGCGACCTCGCCGGTCTCGCCGACGCCAACGAGGAACTCGACAAGGTCGTCACGCGCCTGCTCGCGCGGCGGCCCGAGATCAAGCTGCTGTTCCTGGTCGGCTCGTGCCCTTCGGAAGTCATCAAGCTCGACCTGTCGCGGGCCGCGCAACGGCTGTCGAAGAGCTTCTCGCCGGGCGTGCGCGTCCTCAACTATTCCGGCAGCGGCATCGAGACGACGTTCACGCAGGGTGAGGACGCCTGCCTCGCCTCGCTTGTCCCGGACATGCCGGCGGCCGCCGCCGACGCACCGGCGTCGCTGTTGATCGTGGGCTCGCTGCCCGACGTCGTCGAAGACCAGTTCGCGCGCCTGTTCGGCGAGATGCAGCTCGGCCCGGTCCGCTTCTTCCCGCCGCGGCGCGCGTCGGATCTCGCGCCGGTCGGCCCGAACACCCGGTTCCTGCTCGCCCAGCCCTTTCTTGCCGACACGGCGCGCGCCCTCGAGGAACGCGGCGCGGCGCGGCTGCCCGCCCTGTTTCCGTTCGGCGTCGAAGGCACCACGGCCTGGCTCCGGGCCGCCGCCGATGCCTTCGCCGTGCCGGCGACGCGCTTCGAGGCCGCGGTCGCGCCACGCCAGGAGCGTGCGACCCGCGCTCTCGCCACGCACAAGCTGCAGCTCGAAGGCAAGCGCATCTTCTTCTTCCCCGATTCGCAGCTCGAGATCCCGCTCGCCCGCTTCCTGGCGCGCGAGATGGGCATGCAGCTGGTCGAGGTCGGCACGCCCTACCTGCACCGCCAGCACCTGGCCGAGGAGCTGGCCCACCTGCCCGAGGGGACGTTCCTGTCGGAAGGCCAGGACGTGGAGCGCCAGATCGATCGCTGCCGGGCCGCCGCGCCCGATCTCACCGTGTGCGGCCTCGGCCTCGCCAATCCGCTCGAAGCCGAAGGGCTGGCCACGAAATGGGCGATCGAGCTCGTCTTCACGCCGATCCACGGCTACGACCAGGCCGCCGACCTGGCGGCCCTGTTCACCCGACCGCTGCAGCGCCGCCTCACGCTGGCCGCCTGAGCCGACACGACCGCCGACACCACCGCATGCAACTCACGCTCTGGACCTACGAAGGCCCGCCGCACGTCGGCGCGATGCGCATCGCCACGGCGATGAAGGACGTCCACTACGTGCTGCACGCACCGCAGGGCGACACCTACGCCGACCTGCTGTTCACGATGATCGAGCGCCTGCCGCGCCGGCCGCCCGTCACCTACACGACCTTCCAGGCGCGCGACCTCGGCAGCGACACGGCGGAGCTCTTCAAGAGCGCCGCCCGCAACGCCTTCGAGCGCTTCGCACCGAAGGCGATGCTGGTCGGCGCCTCGTGCACCGCCGAGCTGATCCAGGACGATCCGGCCGGCCTCGCGAAGGCGCTGAACCTGCCCGTGCCGGTGATCGCGCTCGAGCTGCCGTCGTACCAGCGGAAGGAAAACTGGGGCGCGGCCGAAACCTTCTATCAGATCGTCCGCACGCTCGCGGGCCCGCGCGCGCCGGCTCCCGGCACGGCCCGTCCGGAACGCGACCTGTCGCGGCGGCCGCGCTGCAACATCCTCGGCCCCAGCGCGCTGGGCTTTCGCCATCGCGACGACCTGAAGGAGATCAGCGCCCTGCTCGGCCAGCTCGGCGTCGACATCCACGTCGTCGCTCCGCTCGGCGCCGCGCCGGACGACATCGCCCGCCTCGGCGAGGCCGACTTCAACGTCATGCTGTATCCGGAGATCGCCGGCGTCGCCGCAGCCTGGCTGACACGCACGTTCGGCATGCCGGCGACCAAGACGATCCCGATCGGCGTCGGCGCCACGCGCGACTTCATCCGCGAGGTCGCGGCGCTGGCCGGGATCGACCCGACAGCCGCACTCGAAGCGACCAACGCGCGCTCGACCTGGTACGCCCACTCCGTCGACTCCACCTATCTCAACGGCAAGCGCGTCTTCATCTTCGGTGACGCCACGCACGTCGTCGCGGCGGCCCGTGTGGCGACGGAAGAGCTCGGCTTCACCGTCTGCGGGATCGGCACCTACGACCGCGGGTTCGCACGCGACGTGCGCGAGGCGGCGAAGAAGTACGGCGTCGAGCCGTTGATCAGCGACGACTATCTCGAGGTCGAGGCGCAGGTCGAGGCGCTGCAGCCCGACCTCGTGCTCGGCTCGCAGATGGAGCGCCACATCGCCAAGCGCCTGCGCGTTCCCTGTGCCGTCATCTCCGGGCCGGTGCACGTGCAGGATTTTCCCGCGCGCTACTCGCCGCAGATGGGCTTCGAGGGCGCCAACGTGCTGTTCGACAGCTGGGTCCACCCGCTGATGATGGGTCTCGAGGAACATCTGATCGGCATGTTCCGCGGCGACTTCGAGTTCCACGCCGACGCGGCGCCGTCGCATCTGGGGTCGTCGCAGGCACGCGTCGAACCCGAAGCGATCGCCGTGACGGCCGATGCCGCCGCGGACGCGGAACAGGTCGTCGCGTCCTCGCCGCAGACGGCGACTGCACCCGTCGTCGCCGGCTGGGCCGCCGAGGCCGAGCGCGAGCTGCACAAGATTCCGTTCTTCGTCCGCGGCAAGGCCCGCCGCAACACCGAACGTTATGCGCAGGACCTTGGCCTGCCGACCATCACCGTCGAGACGTTGTATGACGCCAAAGCGCATTTCAGTCGTTGACGCGTCGCGCCTGTCGCGTCCGTCGCCTGCGGCGGCGACGCCGATGCGCGTCGTCATCGTGACGATGGACAGCCATCTCGCCGGCGCCGCCGTCCGCGCGAACCGGTCGCTCGTCGGGACGATGCCGGGCCTGTCGCTGACGGTCCACGCGGCCACCGAATGGAACGAGAGCGACGCAGCGCTCGAGCGCTGCAAGGCCGAGGGCCCCGATGCCGTGCTCCACGACGAGGCGCG
>CAZZVH010000033.1:0-15914 GCA_964657365.1 uncultured Burkholderiaceae bacterium | reverse complement strand
ACATGATCGACATCAAGAACATCTCCAAGTGGTACGGCAGCTTCCAGGTGCTGACCGACTGCAGCACCGCCATCCAGAAGGGCGAGGTGGTGGTCGTCTGCGGGCCCTCGGGCTCGGGCAAGTCGACGCTGATCAAGACGGTCAACGCGCTCGAGCCGTTCCAGAAGGGCGACATCGTCGTCGACGGCATCTCGATCGCCGACAAGAAGACGAACCTGCCGAAGCTGCGTTCGCGCGTCGGCATGGTGTTCCAGCACTTCGAGCTGTTCCCGCATCTCACGGTGACGCAGAACCTCACGCTGGCGCAGATCAAGGTGCTCGGCCGCAGCCAGGACGACGCCAAGGTGCGCGGCATGAAGATGCTCGACCGCGTCGGCCTGAGCGCGCACAAGGACAAGTTTCCAGGCCAGCTCTCGGGCGGCCAGCAGCAGCGCGTCGCGATCGCCCGTGCCCTCAGCATGGATCCGATCGTCATGCTGTTCGACGAGCCCACCTCCGCGCTCGATCCCGAGATGGTCGGCGAGGTGCTCGACGTGATGGTGCTGCTCGCCAAGGAAGGCATGACGATGATGGTCGTCACGCACGAGATGGGCTTTGCGCGCAAGGTCAGCCACCGCGTCATCTTCATGGACGCCGGCAAGATCGTCGAGGACTGCACCCGCGACGAATTCTTCGGCGATCCCGACGCGCGGTCGCCGCGCGCGAAAGACTTCCTCTCGAAGATCCTGCAGCACTGAGGCGGCGATCGGCCGCCGGGCCGGTGGGACAATCCGCCGATGCCCGATCACCCAGAGACGCTCACGATCGTCCGCCCGGACGACATGCATCTGCATGTGCGCGACGGCGCCGTGCTCGGCGACGTGGTGCCGCACAGCGCACGGCAATTCGCGCGTGCCATCGTGATGCCGAACCTTCGGCCGCCGGTGGTCCGGGTCGCCCAGGCGCGCGCGTACCGCGACCGCATCCTCGCTGCCGTGCCGGAAGGCGTCGCCTTCGAGCCGCTGATGACGCTCTACCTGACCGACGCGACGCCTGCCGCCGAGATGCGCCTGGCGCGCGAGGCCGGCGTCGTCGCGATCAAGCTCTACCCCGCCGGCGCGACCACCAACAGCGACGCCGGCGTGACCGATCTGCGCAAGGTCGCCGGCGTGCTCGCGGCGGCCGAGCGCGAAGGCATCGCGCTGCTCGTGCACGGCGAGGTCACCGATCCGGACATCGACATCTTCGATCGCGAGGCGGTCTTCATCGATCGTCACCTCGTCGGCCTGCGCCGCGATTTCCCGTCGCTCAAGATCGTCCTCGAGCACATCACCACGAAGGAGGGCGCGCAGTACGTGGCCTCGGCCGGCCCGCGCACGGGCGCCACCATCACGGCGCACCACCTCCTCTACAACCGCAACGCGTTGTTCGTCGGCGGCATCCGGCCGCACTGGTACTGCCTGCCGATCCTCAAGGGCGAGGTGCACCGACAGGCGCTCGTCGCCGCCGCCACCTCCGGCAGCGAGCGCTTCTTCCTCGGCACCGACAGCGCGCCGCACGCGTCGGCCCTGAAGGAACACGCGAGCGGCTGCGCCGGCTGCTACACGGCATTGAACGCGCTCGAGATGTACGCCGAAGCCTTCGATGCGGCCGGCGCGCTCGACAAGCTCGAAGCCTTCGCGAGCTTCCACGGCGCCGACTTCCACGGCTTGTCGCGCAACGAGGGCAGGATGACCCTGCTGAGAAGGCCGACGCGGGTGCCCGACTCGGTGCCGTTCGGCGACGCCGAGCTGAAGCCGCTGCGCGGCGGCGACACTCTCGCCTGGAGCGTCGACGGCGCCGGGCACGACAGGACCACCGCGATGACCACCGAATGAACGCCGCATGAGCACCACCGACCGCACCCTGTTCCTGATCGACGCCGACAACGTCTCGATACCGGTCATCGAGGCGGCGCTCGAGCAGAAGCTGAAGGAGCACGGCGCCATGCACGTCAGGCGCTGCTACTGCAGTGCCGAGTTCGCGGTTCGCAACCTGCCGTTCCTGAAGGAGCACTCGATCCGGCCGATGGTCAATGCCACGGCCGGCAAGAACTGCACCGACATCGCCCTGGCGATCGACGCCGTGCAACTGGCGAGCGAATCGTGCCCGCGCGTCGTCGTGATCGTCGCCTCCGATTCCGATTTCGCGCCGCTGGTGCTGCACTTGCGCGAGCTCGGCTGCCGGGTCGAGGGCGTCGGCCAGGAAGGCAAGACGGGCGCCGAATCGCACCGCGCCTACGACGATTTCGTCGACGTGCCGGTCGTGCGCAAGCGCGCTTCCGCGAAGGTCTCGCGCGAACCGGTCGCCGCGGCGGAGACGCCGGCGCCGTCGCGTCGCGCCCGGGCCGCCCCTGCGCCATCGCCGGCGCAGGAGCGCGCTCGGCCGGCCGCTCCGCGCCGCGCGGAACGCAACGCGCCCGAGGCGCCTCGCCCGGATCTGCCGGACGACGTGGCCGCCTGGCTCACGTCGGTGCCGGGGCTGGCTTCCGGCGCGCCGGTGGAGTTGCGACTGGCGGCCGAGGCCTTGCGCAAGCGCGGGCATCTCGGCAAGACGGCATCCTCGACCCGCCTCTTCAAGCGCTATCCGACGCTGTTCATCCTGTCGCCCGCAGGGCAACCGAACTCGGTGCAGTACCGCGGCACGTTCGACGGCTGAGGGCAACGAAAAAGCGGCCACGCGGGCCGCTTTTCCATCCGCCCGAAGGCGGAGACGATGCAGAAGAAATTACTTCTTCGGCGGCGTGTCGACAGGCTGGGGCGCCTCGCCGGCAGGTTGCAGGCCGCCGCTCTTGGCTTCGGCCTTGGTCGTCGCCTTGCGGTCGGCGCGGGTGGTCGTCGAGCCGGTGCCCGGCTTGTTGTCGTTGATCTCGGCGGCGTCGCCAGCCGGCTTCAGCGCGCCGCTCTTGGCGGCAGCCTTGGTCGTGGCCTTGCGGTCGGCACGGGTGGTGTCGGACATCTTCGACGGCTGCGACGCCATCGGGCCCTGGCCGGCCGGCGCGAGGGCGCCGGTCTTGGCTTCGGCCTTGACTTCGGCGCGGGTGGGCGACGAGGCCTGGGCAAATGCGCCTTGCGACAGCACGGCGACGGCGGCGGCGATCGCGCCCAGAACGAGTTTGGTCTTCATCGGGTATCTCCTGAAATCGATTGTGATCGAGTGGCTAAGGGCAAGATGCGGTCCCGCTCCCCGGGCCACGAGCCCGGCTGGGCTCGATGTCCGGTGCGTCGTGCACGGTGAGGAACGGACTTGACATGACAACGCGTCGATCCGCCATCGGGTTGACGCGCGCCGGGCATCGCTCTCGGCCCCGGAGGCGCGCAGTCTACCCGGAACCGCTCTCGTCGATAATCGGTCCGGTGAAGCGGGCCAGGCCGCCGCCGGCAGCGTCTTCGGGCGATGCGGGAGGAAGGTCCGGACTGCACAGGGCGGCGTAGCAGCTAACGGCTGTCCACCGCGAGGTGAGGATCAGAGCAACAGAGACGAGTCGGTGCGTTGCCGCAAGGCGGCGCATCGGGTGAAACGGGCAATCTCTACGCGCAGCAATACCAAATAGGCCGGCGTGAACGAAGGCGCGAGTCCTCGTTTCGAAGTGTGGCTCCGCACGAGCCGGCGGGTAGGTAGCACCGAGCCGGGCAGCGATGCCCGGCCCAGAGGAATGGCGGCCACGGTCGCTGCGTCGCAAGGCGCGGCGGCTGCACAGAATCCGGCCTATCGGCTCGCTTCACACTTTTCACTGCGCCCATGAACCCCGACGCGAAAACCTTGTGGCAGGCACCCAGCTGGGGCCTGGCGGTCCTGCTCGCGTGCCTCGGCATGCTCGGCCCGTTCTCGATCGACACCTACCTGCCGGCGTTCACCGGCATCGCGCAGGCGATCGGCGCCACGCCGGTCGAGATGCAGCAGACGCTCTCGGCCTATCTGTTCGGGTTCGCGGTGATGAACCTGTTCCACGGCGCGCTTTCCGACAGCTTCGGGCGCAGGCCGGTGGTGCTGACCGGCATCGTCTGCTACACGCTGGCATCCATGGGCTGCGCACTGTCGCAGCACGTCGCGCTGCTGGTCGTCTTCCGCGCCATCCAGGGCATGTCGGCCGGCGCCGGCATCGTCGTCTCGCGCGCCGTCATCCGCGACATGTTCCATCCCTCGGACGCGCAGCGGGTCATGGCCCAGGTGACGATCTACTTCGGCGTCGCGCCGGCGGTGGCGCCGATCGTCGGCGGCTACCTGTTCACGCATGTCGGCTGGCATTCCATCTTCTGGGTCCTGACGGGGATCGGCGTCGTCCTCCTCGTCGCCATCGCCAAGCTGCTGCCCGAGACGCTGCACGACACGCACCGCCAGCACTTCAGCGTCCGCAACCTGCTGCGCGGCTACTGGGCCCTCGGCGGCGACCCGCGCTTCTTCACGCTGGCGCTGGCCAGCGGCATCCCCTTCAACGGCATGTTCCTCTACGTGCTGTCGTCGCCGGTCTTCCTGGGCGATCACCTGGGTCTGGCGCCGGACCAGTTCTTCTGGCTCTTCCTGCTCAGCATCGGCGGCATCATGAGCGGCGCCTATCTCTCGGGCCGGATGGCGGGCAAGGTCAAGGCCTCGCGGCAGATCCGCTACGGCTTCGCCATCATGGGCGGCATCTCGATCGTCAATTTCGTGCTCAACCTGCTGTTCACGCCTGCGGCCTGGTGGGCGCTGATCCCGATCGGCATCTACTCGTTCGGCTGGGCCATGATGGTTCCGGTCATCACGCTGCTGGTGCTCGACCTCGTGCCCGAGCGGCGCGGCATGGCGTCGTCGCTGCAAGCCTTCGTGGGCAGCTCGGCGAACGGCATCGTCGCCGGGGTGATCGCGCCCCTGGTGATGCACTCGACGGTGGCGCTCGCGGCGACCTCGCTCGGCATGATGAGCATCGGCGTCTTCGCCTGGCTGTGGGTCAAGCCGCGACTGGACGTGCCGCCGCCCGCGACCATGGCGGCAACGGAGCGAGAATCGGCCGCATGAGCCTGTTCATCCTCGGCCTGGTGCTCTTCCTCGGCGTGCATTCGGCCTCGATCGTCGCGGCCGCCTGGCGCACCGCCTGGGTGGCGCGCCGGGGCGAAGGGCCGTGGAAAGGCATCTACTCGGTCGCCGCCGGCATCGGCCTCGTGCTGATCGTCGTCGGCTACGGCATCGCCAGGCGCGAGCCGGTCCTGCTCTACGCACCGCCGGCCGCCTTGCGGCACCTGGCGCTGCTTGTCATGCTGCCGGTGTTCCCGCTGCTCTTCGCCGCCTACCTGCCGGGCAGGATCAGCGCATCGGCGAAGCATCCGATGCTGCTCGCGGTGAAGCTGTGGGCGACGGCGCACCTGCTCGCCAACGGGACGCTGGTCGACGTGCTCCTGTTCGGCAGCTTCCTGGCGTGGGCTGTCGCCGACCGCATTTCCGTCAAGCGCCGCGCGCTCGCCGACGTGCATGCTGTGCCGGGCGCGCCGCCCAACCGGCTCAACGACGCGATCGCACTGGTCGGCGGCCTGATCGTCTACGTGACGGTCCTGTTCTGGGCGCACCGTCTGGTGATCGGGGTCTCGCCGCTGGCCTGATCGCGGAGCCTCGGCTCCATCGACCTCCATTCGTGAGGTATTTCCCGCATCGCCCGATGCCGTGGCTGCTGCCCGAACCGGCCTGCTTCTAAGCCACGTCTTTCACTCCATCCCGCAAGTCCTTATTTCTTAAGGCATTTCTCCGGCAACAAGCTGTCACCAGAGTTGCTTCTAAGTCGTTGATTCCATTGATTTTTGTTTCGCCGATGAATTGACCGTGTCCCATCCTTGGGCTAAAGTGGCGCGAAGTGCATTTTGGTGGGGTTTTGTGGCAATCGTTTTCCAAGGCCCTGCAGCGTTGACGCTCGACGGCAAAGGCCGCATCGCGATGCCGGCGCGCCACCGCGAACTGCTGTCGGCGATGGGAGTCCACCAGCTCACCGTCACCAAGCATCCCGAAGGCCCGCTCATGATCTTCCCGCGCCCGGCGTGGGAGACCTTCCGGGACAAGGTCGCCGCACTGCCCATGGATTCGACCGGCTGGAAGCGCGTCTTCCTCGGCAACGCGATGGACGTCGAGATCGACGCGTCGTCGCGGGTGCTGATCGCGCCCGAACTGCGCAGCGCCGCCGGCCTGGTGCGCGACGTGATGCTGCTCGGCATGGGCAGCCACTTCGAGCTCTGGGATGCCGAACGGCACGCGACGCACGAAGCGGCGGTGATGCAGTCGGCGATGCCCGATTCGCTCAAGAGCTTCAGTTTCTGATGGCCGCTTCCGCCGCCGCGACGGGGCACGTCAGCGTCCTCCTGGAAGAGGCCGTGGGCGCGCTCGTCGCCTCGCCCGACGGCACCTACGTCGACGGCACCTTCGGCCGCGGCGGCCATGCGCGGGCGATCCTCGCCAAGCTGTCGCCGGCCGGCCGCCTGGTCGCGATCGACCGTGATCCGGAGGCGGTGCAGAGCGCCGTCGACGCGCCCGATCTCGCCGCCGACGCGCGTTTCTCGATCGCCCACACCAGCTTCGCGCACATGGCCGCGACGCTCGCCGCGCTCGGCATCACCGCGGTCGACGGCGTCCTGCTCGATCTCGGCGTCTCGTCGCCGCAGATCGACGATCCGAAGCGCGGCTTCAGCTTCCGCTTCGACGGCCCGCTCGACATGCGGATGGACACGACCCGCGGCGAGAGCGCGGCCGAATTTCTCGCCCGCGCCGACGAGCGCCACATTGCCGAGGTGATACGCGACTATGGGGAAGAACGGTTTGCTGTCCAGGTTGCAAAGGCGCTTGTTGCTCGGCGCGAAAGCGGGAGCCCTGTTCGAACCACAGGGGAGCTTTCCGACGTCGTGGCTCGTGCGGTCCGCACCCGCGAGGCGGGCCAGAACCCTGCAACGCGCACGTTTCAAGCGCTTCGGATTTTCGTCAACGCCGAGCTTGAGGAGCTCGAGCAAGCCCTGAGCGCGGCGCTCGGGCTGCTCGCGCCCGGCGGCCGGCTGGTGGTGGTGAGCTTCCATTCGCTCGAAGACCGGATCGTCAAGACCTTCATCGCCAGGGAGAGCAAGACCGAATTCGACCGGCGCGCACCGTTCGCCGAGCCCAAACCGCATCGGCTCGCGGCAGTGGCGCGCGTGAAGCCCGGCGACGACGAGTCGCGCGCCAACCCGCGGGCGCGTTCCGCCGTGATGCGGGTTGCCGAGCGCACCGACGTGCCCATGGGCGAGGGCGTCCCGGCGTGACGCGCGTCAACATCCTGCTGCTGGTGGCGCTGCTGCTGAGCAGCCTCTATCTCGTGCGCGTGTCGTACGAATCGCGCCGCCTGTTCGCGGCGCTCGACCGGGCCGAGAATGAGGAACGCACGCTCAACACCGATGGCGAACGCCTGAAGACCGAGTTGCGCTCGCAAGCGACGCCGCTGCGCGTCGAGCGCGTCGCCCACGACCGGCTGGCGATGCGCAGCGCCACGCCGGCCGTGACCCAGTACGTCGAGTTGCCGCGCGGGCTCGTTGCGGCGGCGCCAGCGTCTGCGGGGAGCGCGCCCTGAACCGCCACAGCACGCCGAAGTCGCGCGCCACGGCGAGCGTGAAGAGCGTCAACTATTCGACCAGCCCGCTGCTGGCGACGCCGACGCCGCCCTGGCGCTCGAAGCTGCTGGTCGCCATGGTCGGCCTCGGCTTCTCGGTGCTGCTCGGCCGTGCCGTCTACGTGCAGATCGTCGATGCGCCGTTCTTCCTCGCGCAGGGCGAGGCCCGCTACGGCCACACGCTCGAGCTGCCGGCGAGCCGCGGCCGCATCCTCGATCGCAACGGGCTGCTGCTCGCGTCGAGCGTGCCGGCGCCTTCGATCTGGGCGATCCCGAAGGATCTCGAGGGCGACGCCGCCGGCCGCGCCGCGCTGGCCCGTGCGCTCGGCATGACCAGCGTCGAGCTCGAAGGGCGGCTGTCGGAGAACCAGAACTTCGTCTGGCTGCGTCGGCAAGTCGAGGAGGGCGTGGCGACGACCGTGCGCGAGCTGGCGGTCAAGGGCATCCACGAAGTCCGCGAATACAAGCGCAAGTATCCCGAGGGCGAAGCGGCGGCGCACGTCGTCGGCTTCACGAACGTGGAGGAGCACGGCCAGGAAGGCATCGAGCTCGCGTTCCAGAACGACCTGGCCGGCCGCGACGGCACGCGCCACGTCATCAAGGACCGGCTCGGCCGTGTCGTCGAGGACCAGGGCGAGAGCGTTGCGCCGATCGACGGCAAGGACATCGGCCTGACGATCGATTCGAACGTCCAGTTCTTCGCGTACCAGAAGATCCGCGACGCGGTCGCCGCCAACAAGGCCAAGGCCGGCAGCGTCGTCGTGCTCGACGCGCAGACCGGCGACGTGCTGGCGCTTGCCAACTTCCCGAGCTACGCGCCCGCCGACCGCAGGAACCTCAGCGGTGCGCAATTGCGCAACCGCGCCCTGACCGACACCTTCGAGCCGGGTTCGACGATGAAGCCGTTCATCGTCGGCTGGGCGCTCGAGACCGGCCGCGTCACGCCCTCGACCATCATCCAGACCGCGCCGGGCAAGATGACCATGGCCGGCTTCACGATCAGCGATTCGCATCCGCACGGCAACCTGAGCGTGAGCGAGGTGATCCAGAAGTCGAGCAACGTCGGCGCCGCACGGATCGCGCTCACCTTCGCGCCGCGCGAGATGTGGGAGCTCTACAGCTCGGTCGGCTTCGGGCAGAAGCCGCAGATCGGTTTCCCGGGCGTCGTCAGCGGCCGGCTGCGTCCGTTCAAGAGCTGGCGGCCGATCGAGCAGGCGACGATGGCGTACGGCTACGGACTGTCGGCGTCGCTGTTCCAGATCGCCCATGCCTACACCGTGTTCGCGCACGACGGCGAGCTGATCCCGGTGCAACTGACGCGGCCGATCGGCCCCGCCGCGTCGTCGCCGGCGGTCTCCGGCGTGCGCATCCTCTCGTCGAAGACCACCGCCGAGGTGCGCGACATGATGCACCTCGTGACGCTGCCCGGAGGCACTGCGCCGAAGGCACAGGTCATGGGCTATTCGGTCGGCGGCAAGAGCGGCACCGCGTACAAGCAGGAAGGCAAGGGCTACGCGGAGAAGAAGTACCGCGCCTGGTTCGTCGGCATCGCGCCGATCGCCCATCCGCGCATCATCGTCGCCGTCATGGTCGACGAGCCGACGGCCGGCCAGTGGTTCGGCGGCGACGTCGCGGCGCCTGTCTTCAGCGACGTGGTGCAGAAGACGTTGCGCATGATGGGCGAGCCGCCCGATCTCGACGTCAAGCCGCAGATCGTGTCGAACGGCGCGCCCGCCGAGGACGAGAGCTTCTGATGGCGACAGGCGGCCTGACGGTGCTCGAATCGCGCGACGCGGCGCACGCCTGGCTGCTGGTGCGCGGCGCCCGCCGCCTCGTCGGCGACAGCCGCCGCGTGACGCCGGGCGACGCGTTCGTGGCCTGGCCCGGCCACGCGACCGACGCCCGCCTGCATGTGTCCGACGCGTTCGCGGCCGGCGCGGTGGCGACCTTGGTCGAGGCGGACGGCGTCGAGGCGTTCGGTTTTGCCGACGAGCCTCGGCTGGCGGTGATGCGCGGGCTGAAATCGGCCGCCGGCGACATCGCCAGCAGCTTCCTGGGCCGGCCCAGCGCGAAGCTCGATGTCGTCGCCATCACCGGCACCAACGGCAAGACGTCCACGGCATGGTGGGTCGCGCAGGCGCTCTGCGCGTCGGGGCGACGCGCTGCCGTGATCGGGACCCTGGGCATGGGCGAGCCGCCGCACGCCGGATCCGTGGTGGCGGGCGCCCGCACCGCCGGCGCCGCAGCGAGCGACGAGGGGCGTGTCGCGGGCTTCGTGCAGACCGGACTGACGACGCCCGATCCGATCACGCTGCAAGCCACGCTCGCGAGGTTCGTGGACGAGGGCGTCGCGGCCTGTGCGATCGAGGCATCGTCGATCGGCATCGTCGAGCATCGCCTCGCCGGCACGCGCGTGGCGGTCGCCGTCTTCACCAACTTCACGCAGGACCATCTCGACTACCACGGCGACATGGCCGCCTACTGGCAGGCGAAGGCGCAGCTGTTCGCCTGGCCCGGGCTGAAGGCCGCGGTCGTGAACCTCGACGACGCGCAAGGGGTCGAGCTGGCGACATCGCTCGGCGGCACCGGCATCGACACGTGGACGGTGTCGATGCGCGGTGCGGCCCGCCTCGAGGCGACCGAACTCCGCCATGGCCGCGCCGGCCTCTCGTTCGTCGTCCGCGAAGGTGCCGCGACCGCGGCTGTCGCGACGCCATTGATCGGCGACTACAACGTCGCCAACCTGCTCGCGGTCGTCGGCGTGATGCGTGCGCTCGGCTTCCCGCTGGCCGACGCGGCGGCCGCCTGCGCCACGGTCACGCCCGTGCCCGGCCGGATGCAACGGGTCGGCTCGGCCGATGTCGTGCGTGGCGAGCCGGAGGTCGTCGTCGACTACGCGCACACGCCCGATGCCCTCGAGAAGGCGCTCGCCGCTCTCCGACCGCTGGCCTCGGAACGCGGCGGCAGGCTCTGGTGCGTGTTCGGCTGCGGTGGCAACCGCGACGCCGTGAAGCGCCCGCTGATGGGCGCGATCGCGGTGCGGCTGGCCGACCGTGTCGTCGTCACCAGCGACAACCCGCGGCTCGAGTCGCCGGATTTCATCCTGTCGCAGATCCTGCTCGGGGCGGTGGGCCACGACGAGATCGACGTGATCGAGAACCGTGCCGAGGCGATTGGACATGCCGTCGGCCGTGCGAGCCCGAACGATGTCGTGCTGATCGCCGGCAAGGGCCACGAGACCTACCAGGATGTCGGTGGCGCCAGGTTTCCCTTCTCCGACGAGACGCACGCGGTCGAGGCACTGCAGGCGCGACCGGATCCCGCTGCCCCGACGATGCTCGATCTCGGCACGGCCGCATCGGCCATCGCGGGCGCGCATGTCGTCGGAGACCCGCAGGTCGCCTTCACCCGGGTGCACACCGACACGCGGACGCTGCGCGCCGGCGATCTGTTCGTCGCCCTGCGCGGCGAGCGCTTCGACGCCCACGACTTCCTGGCCCAGGCCGCTGGCCGTGGCGCCGTCGCGGCGCTGGCCGAGCGCGGTCTCGACGCCGCGGGGATGGCCGGCATCGAGGTCGCGGATTCGCGCCGCGCGCTCGGCCAGCTCGCGGCGTCGTGGCGCAGCCGCTTCGCGTTGCCGCTGGTCGTCGTGGCCGGCAGCAACGGCAAGACGACGGTGACGCAGATGGTCGCGTCGATCTTTCGCGCCTGGCAAGGCGACGCCGCGTTCGCGACCGAGGGCAATTTCAACAACGACATCGGCGTGCCGCTGACCCTGCTGCGGCTGCGCGCGTCGCACCGCGCCGCGGTCGTCGAGCTCGGCATGAACCACCCGGGCGAGATCGCGGCGCTGGCGGCGATGGCCGCGCCGACCGTCGCGCTCGTCAACAACGCGCAGCGCGAGCATCTCGAATTCATGGCCAGCGTCGATGCGGTGGCGCAGGAGAACGGCGCCGCGATCGCTGCGCTCGGCCCGGATGGCGTCGCCGTGTTCCCGGCCGACGACGCGCATGCCGCGACCTGGCGCGTCATGGCCGGCGCGCGGCGAACTGTCACCTTCGCGGACAGCGGCGACGCGGACGTGACCGGCAAGGCCGAGGCCGTCGACACAGGCTGGCGCGTGGTCGCGCACACGGTCCTTGGCGACGTCTCCTTCGCGCTGCATGCACCCGGCCGCCACAACGTGCGCAACGCGCTCGCGGCAGCGGCCTGCGCCGTCGCCGCCGGCTGTCCTCTCGCGGCCATCGGCCAGGGCCTGTCCGCATTCCGCCCCGTGCGCGGGCGCTCGCAATCGCGCCGCTTCGCCTGGCGCGGCAGCGACCGTGCGCTCGTCGACGACACCTACAACGCCAACCCCGATTCGGTCCGCGCCGCCATCGACGTGCTCGCCGCGATGCCGGCGCCGCGCTGGCTGGTGCTGGGCGACATGGGCGAGGTCGGCAGCGAAGGCCCTGCGTTTCATCGCGAGGTCGGCGCCTATGCGGCCGGGCACGGCATCGAATCGCTCTGGGCCGCCGGCCCCGAGAGCACGAACACTGCCGCACCGTTCGCCGGCGCACGCGCCTTCGCGACGGTCGAGGCGCTGAACGCCGCTCTCGGCGACGCGCCGCAGTTCGCCTCGGTGCTCGTCAAGGGCTCGCGCTTCATGGCGATGGAACGCGTCGTCGCCGCGCTCGAAGGCCAGCCTGCCGGAGACGCGCATGCTGCTTAGCCTCGCGCAATGGCTGCAGGCGAGCTCGCCCGAGTTCGGCTTCATGCGCGTCTTCCAGTACATCACCTTCCGCGCGGTGATGGCGGCGATGACCTCGCTGGTGATCGGCCTCGTCTTCGGCCCGTGGGTGATCCGCCGCCTGACCGCGCTGAAGATCGGCCAGCCGATCCGTGCCTACGGGGTCGAGTCGCACCAGGCCAAGACCGGCACGCCGACGATGGGCGGCGTGCTGATCCTGCTCGGCATCGGCGTCTCGACGCTGCTCTGGTTCGACTGGTCGAATCGCTTCGTCTGGATCGTCATGGTCGTCACCGTCGGCTTCGGCGCGATCGGCTGGGTCGACGACTGGCGCAAGGTGGTCGGCAAGAACCCGGAAGGCATGCCCTCGGGCGAGAAGTACCTGTGGCAGTCGGTGATCGGCGTGGTCGCGGCGCTCTACCTCGCTTTCAGCGTCAGCGAGACCTCGAACCTGCGCGTGCTCGAACTCTTCATGCGCTGGGTCCAGAGCGGCTTCTCGAACGACCTGCCGCCCAAGGCCGACCTGATCGTGCCGTTCTTCAAGACGGTGAGCTATCCGCTCGGCGTGTTCGGCTTCATCGCCCTCACGTACTTCGTCATCGTCGGCGCCAGCAATGCCGTGAACCTCACCGACGGCCTCGACGGCCTGGCCATCATGCCGGTCGTGATGGTCGGCTCGGCGCTCGGCGTCTTCGCCTACATCATCGGCCGCGCCGACCTGTCGCGCTACCTGCTGTTCCCGTACATCCCGGGCGCCGGCGAGCTGCTGATCTTCTGCGCGGCGATGGCCGGCGCGGGACTCGCCTTCCTCTGGTTCAACACCCATCCGGCCCAGGTCTTCATGGGCGACGTCGGCGCGCTCTCGCTGGGCGGCGCGCTCGGCACGATCGCCGTCATCACGCGCCAGGAGATCGTGCTCGGCATCATGGGCGGCGTATTCGTAGCCGAAGCGCTGTCGGTGATCGCGCAGGTCGGCTGGTTCAAGTACACCAGGAAGCGCTACGGCGAGGGCCGCCGCCTCTTCAAGATGGCGCCGCTGCACCATCACTTCGAGAAGCTCGGCTGGAAGGAGACGCAGGTGACGGTGCGTTTCTGGATCGTCACGATGCTGCTCTGCCTGGTCGGGCTCGCGAGCCTGAAGCTGCGATGAGCGACGCCGTCCATTCGCTGCGCGACAAGACCGTGCTCGTGCTCGGCCTCGGCGATTCGGGCCTGGCGATGGCGCGCTGGGCCGATCGCGTCGCCGATGTCCGGGTCTGGGACTCGCGCGCCGAGCCGCCGCAGGCGGGCGCCCTCGCGACCCATGCGCCCGAAGCAGTCCGGCTCGCACCGGACGCGTTGGCGGCCGGCGACCTCGCCGGCATCGACATCGTCCTGAAGAGCCCCGGCCTGTCGCCGCTCGATGCGCGCATCGCCGCGCTGCTCGCCGCGGCGGCAGAGACGGCGATCCCGGTGCTCGGCGAGCTCGATCTCTTCGCCGACGCGCTCGATGCCCTGCGCGTCGAGCTCGACTACGTGCCGAAGATCGTCGCCGTCACCGGCACCAACGGCAAGACGACGACGACGGCGATGACGGCGCTCCTCGTCGAGCGCAGCGGCAAGCGCGTCTCCGTGGCCGGCAACATCGGGCCGACGATGCTGCAGACGCTCGCCGACGCCATCGACGCCGGCAGTCGCGACGGCCTGCGCGAGCGGCTGCCCGAGGTCTGGGTGCTCGAGCTCTCCAGCTTCCAGCTCGACGGCAGCACCCGCTTCGAGGCCGATGCGGCGGCGATCCTCAACGTCACCGAAGACCACCTCGACTGGCACGGCTCGATGGCCGCGTACGCCGCGGCGAAGGCGCGCATCGTCGGCAGGCGCGCGACCATCGTCGTCAACCGGGACGATGCGGCGACGCTGCAGCTCGTGCCGGCACCGGAGTCGCTGCCCACCAGGAAGGGCCGTGCACCGCGCACCGTGTCGCGGCATGTCGTCGGCTTCGGTGCGCACGCGCCCCGGTTGCCGGGCGACTGGGGTCTGGCCACCGACAACGGCATCGTCTGGCTGACCCGAGCGCGAGACGACGAAGCGTCGCCCGGCGAGTTCGCGCTGCAGCACCTGATGCCTGCCGACGCGCTGCGCATCCGCGGCCGGCACAACGCGCTCAACGCGCTGGCCGCGCTCGCGCTCGCGACGGCGATCGGTTGCCCTCTGGCGCCGATGCTGCACGCGCTGCGCGAGTACCGCGGCGAGCCGCACCGGGTCGAATTCGTGGCCACCGTGGACGACGTCGACGCGTTCGACGACAGCAAGGGCACCAACGTCGGCGCGACCGTCGCCGCCCTCGACGGCCTCGGTGCCGACCGCGCCCCCGGCAAGCTGGTCGTCATCCTCGGCGGCGACGGCAAGGGACAGAACTTCTCGCCGCTCGGCGCACCGCTCGCCAGGCATGCGCGCGCGGTCGTCACGATCGGCCGCGATGCGGATGCGATCGAGAGCGCGATCGCCGACGCGATGTCGACGGCCGGCCTGCCGGTCGAGCGCGTCGCGACCCTGCAAGCCGCGGTCGAGGCCGCGTTCGCGCGCGCCGAACACGGCGACGCGGTGCTGCTCAGCCCGGCCTGCGCCAGCCTGGACATGTTCCGCAACTACGCGCATCGTGCCGACGTGTTCGTGGCGGCGGTCCACGAAGCGGCTGCGCGAAAGGGCATCGCATGACGGCCATCGCCGGCGTGTTCCAGGCCTTCCGGGCCAGGCTCGGCGCTCCGGCGTCGGCCTCGAAGCCGAAGACCAGGCCGCTGCCGACGCCCGCCGGCGAGCGCGCCCGCCGCGCCGTCGCCGAGACGATCCCGGTGCGCGAATGGATCAGCGTCGACCGAGGCCAGCCGGCGCGCCTGCTCGGCTTCGACCGCACGCTGGTCTGCGTCGTCGTCGCCCTGCTCGCGCTCGGCATGGTGATGGTCTACAGCGCCTCGGTGGCGATGCCGGACAACCCGAAGTTCGCGCGCTACACGACGACCTACTTCCTGAACCGGCACATGCTGTTCGTCGCCATCTCGGTGGTCGCGGCACTGGTCGCCGTGCAGGTGCCGGTGCACGTCTGGGAGAAGCTCTCCCCCTGGATCTTCGTGACGGCGCTGCTGCTCCTGGTGCTGGTGCTGCTGCCCTTCGTCGGCAAGGGCGTCAACGGCGCGCGCCGCTGGATCCCGCTGGTCGTCATGAGCTTCCAGCCGTCGGAGCTCTGCAAGCTGGCGATCGCGATGTACGCCGCAGGCTACATGGTCCGGCGCATGGACGTGAAGGAGAACTTCGTGCGCGCCGTGCTGCCGATGGCGCTGTCGCTCGCCGTCGTCGGCCTGCTGCTGCTGGCCGAGCCCGACATGGGCGCGTTCCTCGTCATCGCCACGATCGCGATGGGCATCCTCTTCCTGGGCGGCGTCAACGGCCGCATGTTCCTGCTCATCAGCGGCGTGCTGACCGGCGCCTTCGTGCTGATGATCACGATGTCGGAATGGCGGCGCGAGCGGATCTTCGCGTACCTGAACCCGTGGGACGACAAGTACACGCTCGGCAAGGCCTACCAGCTCTCGCACTCGC
>CAZZVH010000032.1:0-16295 GCA_964657365.1 uncultured Burkholderiaceae bacterium | reverse complement strand
TCGGCGAGATCGCGGCCGACCTTCCATCCATCGCAGCGGACGCGGCGCCGCGTGCGCACGGCACGACCGAGGTCGCCACGCTCGCCCTCGCCTACGGCATCGCCGGCTTCGGCTACATCGTCACCGCGACCTTCCTGCCGGTGATCGCACGCGCGGCGATCGCCGGCTCGCCGCTCATCGACCTGTTCTGGCCGATCTTCGGCGGCGGCGTCGTCGCCGGCGCCTTGCTCTCGTCGCGCATCAGCGTGGCGGTCGACCGCCGCAAGCTGCTGGCCGCGGCCTACGTGCTGCAGGCCGCTGGCATCGGCCTCGGCGTCGCCTTTCCCACGGAAGCCGGCTTCGCCATCGGCAGCCTGATGCTCGGGCTGCCGTTCACCCTGCTCACCCTCTTCACGCTGCAGGAGGTGAGACGCATCCGCCCTCTCACGGCGCCGAGCACCATCGGCATGGTGACCGCCGTCTACGCGCTCGGCCAGGCCGCCGGGCCGCCGATGGTCGCGGCACTGTTGCGGCAGAGCGGCGGCGATGCGCATGCCGCGTTCCAGCGCGCATTGGCTGTCGCGGCGGCATCGCTGCTGGCGGGCGCGGCGATGTTCGTGGCGTCGGCGCGAATCTGGCCGGCGCAGCCGGTCGATGGAGGCTGAGCGCCGCGGCATCCGGGGTTCGCCGTCGCGCGTAGCATGGCGAACACGCTGATTCGCGACACGTCGTCGGAGCCACGATGAGACACCAAGAAACCCGGCGATCGGTGCGGGGGCCATCCGCATGACGGGCCGTGCCTGGTGGCGGCGCAGCCTCAAGGCGCTGCACGAGATCGCCGCCATCGGCAGCGGCGGGGCCCTGGCGGCCTGCCTCGTCATCGGCCTGACGGCCAACACCGCCTCGCCTTCTGATTTCGCCGCGGCGCGCCTGGCGATCGCCGGCATCGCGCGCTACGTGCTGCTGCCGTCGTTGGCCCTGGTGCTGGTGACGGGCATGCTCGCCATCGCCGCCACGCGCGCGTTCCACGACGCCGGCTGGGCCTGGCTCAAGGCATTGCTCGGCCTCAGCGTGTTCGAGGCCACGCTCGTCACCATCGGCGCGAGCACCCGGCAGGCCGAGCTCGCGGCCGCGGGTGCCGACCCGACCCTTCTCGCGTCGCTCCTGCATTCGGAACGCAACACGCTTTGGCTGCTGCTCGGCCTGAGCGTGGCCAACGTCGTGCTCGCCGTGTGGCGGCCGCGACTGGTGCCGAAGATTCGCTGAGCGGCGCCGCGCTGCGCCCGCGACCTCAGAACGCGGCGATCCCCGTGATCGCCCTGCCCAGGATCAGCGCATGCACGTCGTGCGTGCCTTCGTAGGTGTTGACGACCTCGAGGTTGACGAGGTGCCGGGCGACCCCGAACTCGTCGCTGATGCCGTTGCCACCGAGCATGTCGCGCGCCATGCGCGCGATGTCGAGCGCCTTGCCGCAGGAATTGCGCTTCATGATCGAGGTGAGGTCCGTCGCCGCCGTGCCGTCGTCCTTCATGCGGCCGAGGCGCAGGCACCCTTGCAGGCCGAGCGCGATCTCGGTCAGCATGTCGGCGAGCTTCTTCTGGACCAGCTGGTTGGCGGCGAGCGGCTTGCCGAACTGTTTCCGGTCCATCGTGTATTGCCTGGCCCGGTGGAAGCAGTCTTCGGCGGCGCCGAGCGCACCCCAGGCGATGCCGTAGCGGGCAGAGTTGAGGCAGGTGAACGGCCCCTTCAAACCGCGCACCTCGGGCAATGCGTTCTCCTCCGGGCAGAACACCTCGTCCATCACGATCTCGCCGGTGATCGACGCGCGCAGGCCGACCTTGCCGTGAATGGGGGGCGCGCTCAGCCCCTTCGCGCCCTTCTCGAGCACGAAGCCGCGGATCGCGCCTTCGTCGTCCTTGGCCCAGACCATGAACACGTCGGCGATCGGTGAGTTGGTGATCCACATCTTGCTGCCGGTGAGCGCGTGGCCGCCGGCAACCTTCCTGGCCCGCGTGACCATGCTGCCCGGGTCGGAGCCGTGGTTCGGCTCGGTGAGGCCGAAGCAGCCGATCCACTCGCCGGTGGCGAGCTTCGGCAGGAACTTCTGCTTCTGCGCCTCGCTGCCGAACTCGTTGATCGGCACCATCACCAGGGACGACTGCACGCTCATCATCGAGCGGTAGCCGGAATCGATGCGCTCCACTTCGCGCGCCACGAGGCCGTAGCAGACGTAGTTCATGCCGCCGCCGCCATAGGCTTCGGGGATCGTCGAGCCGAGCAGGCCGAGCTCGCCCATCTCGCGAAAGATCGAGACGTCGGTGCTGCCGTTGCGGAACGCATCGAGCACGCGCGGTGCGAGACGGTCCTGGCAGTACGACGCGGCGGCGTCGCGCACGGCGCGCTCGTCGTCGCTGAGCTGCTGGTCGAGGAGCAGCGGGTCGTCCCAATGGAAGGCGGCTTTGGTCGTGGCCATGCGTGTCTTTCGAAAAAATCAGTCCGTCGTCATTCGGGGATCAGGCGCCAGGCGCCGTCCTTCAGCTGCATCAGCTCGCGTCCGCGCCGGTCGAAGCCGGAATGGTCGGCCGTCGACATGTCGTAGACGCCCTGCGTGCCGACGAGCTCGCGCGTCTGTTCGAGCGCATCGCGCAACGCGGCCCGGAACTCGGGCGTGCCGGGCTGGCCCCTCTTCGCCGCTTCGGGCACGGCCCGGCGCAGCAGCAGGCCGGCGTCGTACACGTTGGCGCCGAAGGTCGCCGGGCGGGCGCCGTACAGCTTCTCGTAGGCGGCGATGTAGTCGAGCGCCACCTTCTTCGCCGGATTCGTGTCGCTCACCTGGTCGAGCACCAGCATGAGACTCGCGGCCATCACCGTGCCCTCGACCGACTTGCCGCCGAGCCGCACGAAGTCGGGCGTGGCGGCGCCGTGCGTCTGGTAGACCTGACCCTTGTAGCCGCGCTCCACCAGCGTCGTCTGCGGCAGCACGGTCGGGCCGCCCGCGGCACCCACCAGCACGGCATCGGGGTTGGCGGCAATGAGCCTGGCGACCTGTCCGGTCACGCTCTGGTCGGTGCGCTGGAAGCGCTCGTCGGCGACCAGCTGGATGCCGGCCTTCTCGAGCATCGGCAACAGCACGCGGTGCCACGATTCGCCATAGGCGTCGTTGAAGCCGATGTAGCCCAGTGTCCTGACGCCGTGCTTCGCCATGTGGCCGACCAGCGCGGCGCAGATCAGGTCGTCGTTCTGCGAGGTCTTGAAGGCCCAGCGCTTCTGCTCGTCCATCGGCAGGACGACGGCCGTGGTGCCCACCGGCGCCAGCATCGGCGTCTTCGACTCGGCGATGAACTGCAGCGCCGCCATCGCGTTCGGCGAACCCGAGGGGCCGATGATCGCGTCGACGTGGTCGAGCAGGAGCTTCTTCACCAGCGCGACGGTCTGCGACGAATCGGATGCGTCGTCGTAGACCGTGTAGACGACGTCGATGGCGCCGATCTTCGCGGGCAGCAACGCCGCGCTGTTCTTCTGCGGGATGCCGACCGCAGCCGTCGGCCCGGTCGCCGAGGCGATCACGCCGACCTTCATCTGCGCCTGCGCGGCGAGAGGAAGGACGGTGGCGCAAAGCGCCGCCAATGCGGCAACGAGCGTTCGGGCGGCTTTGATCGTCATCCTCCGGATGGTATTTCGTCAGCCGACGCGCTCGGCGTCGTAGCCCTGCTCGCGCATCGCCACCAGGATGCGTTCGATGTGCGCGGTGCCGCGCGTCTGCACCACGACCTCGATCTGCACCCGCTCGACCGAGAGCGAGGAGAACGCGCGCTGGTGCTGGACCTCGTCGATGTTGGCGCCGAGGCGAGCCAGCAGCGCCGCCAGATCGGCCAGGGCGCCGGGGACGTCGCGCACGTCGACGCGCAGGCGGGCGAGCCGGCCCGACTTGACCATGCCGCGCTCGATGATCTCGGCCAGCATCAGCGGCTCGATGTTGCCGCCGCAGAGCACCAGGCCGACCTTGCGCCCGGCGAAGCGCGGCTTGTCCTTCAGCACCGCGGCCAGGCCGACGGCGCCCGCTCCTTCGACCACCGTCTTTTCGATCTCGAGCAGCATCAGGATCGCCTGCTCGATGTCGTCTTCGGAGACCAGCACCACGTCGTCGACCAGATCGCGGATCACCGGCAGCGTCAGCGTGCCGGGCGACTTGACGCCGATGCCGTCGGCGATCGTGGCCTGGCGGCTTTCCCGCTGCTGGCCGTGCTTGGAATTCCAGGCAGCGGGGAAGCGCTCGGTCTGCACGCCGATGATGCGGATGCCCGGCTTGACGGCACGCGCCGCGGTGGCGATGCCGGCGATCAGGCCGCCGCCGCCGACGGCGATGACCAGCGTGTCGAGCGATGGCTGCTGCGCCAGCATCTCGAGCCCGATCGTGCCCTGCCCGGCGATCACGGCGCGGTCGTCGTAGGGATGGACGATGGTGAGGCCGCGCTCGGCGGCCAGGTTCAGGCCGACCAGCCGCGCATCGTCGAAGGTGTCGCCCTCGAGCACGACGTCGGCGCCGAAGCCGCGCGTGTTCTCCACCTTCACCGACGAGGCGAAGCGCGGCATGACGATGGTCGCCCGGATGCCCATCCGCTCGGCGTGGTACGCCACCGCCTGCGCGTGGTTGCCGGCCGACACCGCGAGGACGCCCTTGGCGCGCTCCTCGGGCGTCAGCTGGGCCATCTTGTTGAGCGCGCCGCGCTCCTTGAACGACGCCGTGAACTGCAGGTTCTCGAACTTCAGGAACACCTCGCAGCCGCAGATGGCCGAGAGCGTGCGCGACGGCAGGCAAGGCGTCTCGCCGATCTCGCCGCGCAGCCGCTCGGCGGCAGCGCGGATGTCGTCGACGGTGATCGGGGCGGGCTGTGCGTTCATGCGGACATTCTCGCGCGAGCCACGCCGGCAGGGCGGCCAAGGACAATGGCGCACCACCCGACCCAAGGAGTTCCCGCATGTCCGTTCGTCTCGCGCCCCTGGCGATCTGCCTCCTCGCCGCCCTGCCCGCGCTCGCCGCGGCCCAGGCCACGGTCAAGCCCGACGGCGAGTTCCGCTACGCGATCGGCGCGGGCGCCAGCTACTCGTCCGGCAACACCAGCGCCGCCAGCGCCAACCTCGGCGCCGACGGCGTGCGCGCGACCGCCGACAGCAAGTGGCGCTTCGGCGGCAAGGCGCTCTGGGCGCGGACCGACGGCACGACGACGGCAGAGAACTTCACCCTCGGCACCGAATACGACCAGGACTTCTCAGCCGACTGGTTCGGCTTCGGCAGCGCCGACTACCTGCGCGACACCTTCGCCAACATCTCCGCCCGCTACGCGCTGCACAGCGGCGTCGGGCGGCACCTGATCAAGTCCGATGCCACGACGTTCGACATCTCCGGCGGCGTCGGCTACACGGAAGACAAATACCTGACCGCGGCAGACATCCACGGCGAGCTGCGCGACACCTACGGCCGGGCCGAAGTCGTGCTCGCCGAGGAATCGACGCACAAGTGGACACCGACCACCTCGTTCCACCAGAAGGTCACCCTGTTCCCGGCGATCTCCTCCAGCGGCGGCTTCCGCAGCGAGCTCGACACCGGCCTGGCCGTGGCGATGACGCCGAAGCTGAATCTCACCGTGGGCTTCACCTACCGCTACGACAGCGATCCAGGCGTCGGCTTCAAGCGCAGCGACACGCTGTTCGTGACCGGCCTGTCGCTGAAGATCGAGTGACGTCCGGCCTCAGCCGACCTGCACGACCTTGAGCATGTTGGTGCCGCCGGGATAGCCCATCGGCTCGCCGCAGGTGATGCCGTAGGTGTCGCCCGGCATCAGCACGCCGGCAGCGACCAGCAGCACCTCGGCATGCTTCAGCGCCTCGTCGCGGTCGGCGAAGTTCGGCATCAGCATCGGCGTGACGTTGCGGTAGATGGCCATGCGCCGCTGGCTGCGGATCTGCGAGGTGATGCCGAAGATCGGCACGTGGATGCGCTGCCGGCTCATCCAAAGCGCGGTCGAGCCCGATTCGGTCAGCGCCAGGATCGCCTTGCAGCCGAGGTGATAGGCCGTGAACAGCGCCGCCATCGCGATCGACTGGTCGATCCGGCCGAAGGTCTTGTTGACGAAGCCGGCATCGAGCGAGATCTCCTCGGCGCGCTCGGCCTCGACGCAGATCGACGCCATCATCTCGACCGTCTCGACCGGGTAGCGGCCCGCCGCCGTTTCGGCGCTGAGCATCACGGCGTCGGTGCCGTCGAGCACCGCGTTGGCGACGTCGCTCACCTCGGCCCGCGTCGGCACCGGGTTGACGATCATCGACTCCATCATCTGCGTCGCGGTGATGGTGAAGCGGTCCATCTCGCGCGCCATCTTGATCATGCGTTTCTGCAGCGCCGGCACGGCGGCATTGCCGACCTCGACGGCGAGATCGCCGCGCGCGACCATGATGCCGTCGGACGCGCGAAGGATCGACTCGAGCGCCGGGATCGCCTCGGTGCGCTCGATCTTGGCGATCAGCTGCGGCTTGTGCCGCCACGGCTCGCCGGCGACGTTGGCGAGCTGGCGCGCCATCTCCATGTCGGTCGCGTTCTTCGGGAAGCTCACCGCCAGGTACTCGCACTGGAACGACATCGCGGTCTTGATGTCGTCCATGTCCTTGGCCGTCAGGGCCGGCGCGGTGAGGCCGCCGCCGGCCTTGTTGATGCCCTTGTTGTTCGACAGCTCTCCGCCGATGACGACGATCGTGTGCACGTCCTCGCCGCGCACCGATTCGACGGTCAGGCGGAGCAGGCCGTCGTTGAGGAGCAGCGTGTCGCCGGGCCGCACGTCGCGCGGCAGCTCCTTGTAGTCGAGGCCAACGCGCTCGCTCGTGCCGAGGCCCGTGTACGCGGCATCGAGGACCAGCTGGCTGCCCGGCACCAGCGTCGTCTTGCCGCCCTCGAACTTGCCGACCCGGATCTTCGGACCCTGCAGGTCGGCCATGATCGCGACCTCCTTGCCGACCTTCTTCGCGATCTCGCGGACGAGATTGGCGCGGTCGATGTGGTCCTGTGCGACCCCGTGCGAGAAGTTGAGCCGGATCACGTCGACGCCGGCGCGGACGATGCGTTCGAGCACGTCCGGCGCGCTCGACGCCGGGCCGAGCGTGGCGACGATCTTGGTCGCGCGGCGCGTGAAGTTGTCCATCATCGGGCGTCCCTCCCGCGGCGCTCGAGGATCTCGAGGGCCGGCAGCGTCTTGCCCTCGAGCATCTCCAGGAAGGCGCCACCACCTGTCGAGATGTAGTCGATCTTCGAGGCGATGCCGTACTTGGCGATGGCGGCGAGCGTGTCGCCGCCGCCGGCGATGCTGAAGGCCGGCGACGCCGCGATCGCGCGGGCGACCGTCTCGGTGCCGTGCGCGAAGGCGTCGAACTCGAAGACGCCGACCGGGCCGTTCCAGACGATCGTCGCGGCCGACCCGAGCACGTCGGCGAGCACGCGTGCGGTCTCGGGGCCGACATCGAGGATGAGATCGTCCGCCGCGACGTCGGCGACGCGCTTGACGACGGCCGGCGCGCCGGCCTTGAACTCCTTGGCGGTCGCGACGTCGGTCGGGATCGGCACCGCGGCTCCACGTGCCTGCATCGCCTCGATCACCGCCTTCGCCTCGGCGACCAGCGACGGCTCGGCCAGGCTCTTGCCGATCGGCAGGCCCAGCGCCAGCAGGAAGGTGTTGGCGATGCCGCCACCGACGATCAGCCGATCGACCTTGCCGGCCAGGCTCTTCAGGATCGCGAGCTTGGTCGAGACCTTGCTGCCGGCGACGATCGCCACGAGCGGCCGCCTGGGTTCGGCCAGGGCACGCGTCAAGGCGTCGATCTCCTCTGCGAGCAGGGGTCCGGCGCACGCGATCGGCGCGAATTCGGCGATCCCGTAGGTGGTTGCCTCGGCGCGATGCGCCGTGCCGAACGCGTCGTTGACGTAGACGTCGCAAAGCTGCGCCATCTGTTTCGAGAGGCCGGCATCGTTCTTCTTCTCGCCGCGGTTGAGGCGGCAGTTCTCCAGCACCACCAGCGCCCCCGGCGCCACCTCGACGCCGTTCAACCAGTCGGTGCGCAGCGGCGCGGGCAGGCCGAGCAGCTCCGACAAGCGCGCGGCGACCGGCGCGAGACTGTCTTCCGGCGCCGGCTTGCCCTCGGTCGGCCGGCCGAGATGCGAGGTGACCATCACCGCGGCGCCCGCCTCGAGCGCGGCGCGCAGGCAGGGCAGCGAGGCGCGGATCCGCGTGTCGTCGGTGATGCGGCCGCCGCCCTCGGGCGAATGGTCCTGCGGCACGTTCAGATCGGCGCGGACGAAGACGCGCTTGCCTGCGAGGGAACCGGCTGCAACGAGATCGGCGAAGCGGAGGAAGGTCATTCGCGGCTGGACAAAGCCGCGATCTTAGGCGCTCGCTCCGCGTACCGGCCCCGGTCATCACCCGATGGCGCGGTGGCCCGCACCACGCGATCAATGCGCTTCGGCAGTGGCCTTGGCCTGGACGTCGGTGTGTTCGGCAGCGGGCTTGGCCTGCGCGGCGAGCGTCGGCGGCACCGGCTCGATCTTGTTCTCGCGCATGTAGTCGTTCATGTCGCGCCATCCCGCGAAGATGGCGGCCCGGTCGGACTTCCGGTAGATCGTGAAGCAGTCCTCGATCGCCCGCCCGGCATGGCGGCAGGCGCCGCCGATGGCCTTGCCGTCGGCGTCCCTGGCGGCGGCGATCTTTTCCGGCGAATCGATGCCGAGCATGTCGCAGCCGGCGAGCGACGTCGCGGCGACGAGGCAGGCGAGGAGCAGTGGCGATCGGATGTGGGACATGGCGGACGAGGACGTTCGCTCCAGATATCGGCGCGCCCGATTCCGACTTGAGGCGGCTCGGCGACCGCCTCTCGATCACCCGCCTTTCGACGAGATCGCGAAGCGGGCGCCGACGTCGACGTGCAGGCCGCGCAGGAACTCGGATGCGGGGAGGCGCCTGCCCCCCGGCCGCTGCAACTCCGTCAGCGCGAGCGCGCCGACGCCGCAGGCGACGACCAGCGCATCGTGCTCGATCGCCAGCACGTCTCCGGGCGGCCCCGCCATCGACGCCCGCACATGGCCGCGCCAGCAGGTGATCGACTCGACGCCCAGCGTGCCGCGCGCTCCGGGAAACGGATCGAAGGCGCGCAGGCGGCGTTCGATCGTCGCCGCCGGCTCGTGCCAGTCGATCGCCGCTTCGGCCTTGGCGATCTTGGCGGCGTAGGTGATGCCGATGTCGGGCTGCGGCTGCGCGACCAGCCGGCCGGCCGCCGCATCCTCCAGCGACTCGACGACGAGCTCGGCACCCAGTGCGGCGAGACGCGTCTGCAGCGACGCGGCAGTGTCGTCGGCGTCGATCGACGTCGACCGCACGCGCAGCATGGCGCCGGTGTCGAGCCCGGCGTCCATCTGCATGATGGTGACGCCGGTCTCGGCGTCGCCGGCCTCGATCGCACGCTGGATCGGCGCCGCGCCGCGCCAGCGAGGCAACAGCGACGCATGGATGTTGAGGCAGCCGAACGCCGGCATCTCGAGCAGCCACGGCGGCAGGATGAGGCCGTAGGCGGCAACGACGATGGCTCGGGGCGCCGCGTGGAGGAGTGCGTCGCGCGCTGCAGCGGCATCGTCGGCGAAGCGGCCGTCGAGTCGCAAGCCACGGGGCTGGGCGACCGCGAGGCCGCGCGCCAGGGCCAGCGCCTTGACCGTCGACGATGCCGTCTTCATGCCTCGGCCCGCCGGCCGGTCGGGCTGGCTGAGCACCAGCGCGACCTCGTGGCCTTCGTCGAGCAGGCGCTCCAGGGCGCTGGCGGCGAATTCCGGCGTGCCCGCGAAGGCGAGGCGCATCGGCTCGGCCTAGTCGCGCGCGTCGTCGCGCGTCTTCTTCAGCATGCGGGTGCGGATGCGCGACCGCTTGAGCGGGCTGAGGTATTCGACGAAGACCTTGCCCAGCAGATGATCCATCTCGTGCTGGACCGCGATCGAGAGCAGTCCGTCGGCGTCGAACTCGCGCAGCTCGCCCGTGCGGTCGGCGGCACGCACCCGGACCGTGGCGTGGCGCTGCACCTTGTCGTAGATGTCGGGCACCGAGAGGCAGCCCTCGTCGTTGATCAGCATCTCGTCGCTGGCCAGCACCAGCTCCGGGTTGACGAGCACGATCGGCTGGTCACGGGTATCGGAGATGTCGATGACGATGACGCGCTCGTGCACGTCGACCTGGGTCGCGGCCAGGCCGACGCCGTCGGCCACGTACATGGTCTCGGTCATGTCGTCGACGAGACGGCGAATCCGGTCGTCGACCTGCGCCACCGGCTTGGCGACGGTGTGCAGGCGGGGATCGGGGTAACGAAGGATGTCGAGACGGGCCATGTTGGACGAAACTGTGACGAATCGATTCAGGCGCCGTGAGATCCGCACGACGCGCAACGTAACGCGGTGTGAAAGGTCTCACGCACGCTGTCTGCAGAGGGTGACTTTCGTTGCGATATCAAGGCTTTATGGGCAGAATCTGCTGGACAGAGTGAAGATTTTCGCCGAACCGCCATGGCCGCGGCGAGGCGGGGCAAAAACCTCGGTGCGCGAACACTGCACCCGGGCCAAGATGCCAGAACACCGCGGGCGACTTTTCGCCCGTGCGCAACGAGACCCGCCTTCATGAGCCGTCGACACATACCCGCCCTGCTCGCTTCACGCACCCGCAGCGTCCTGGTCCTGGCCGTCGGGCTCGGAACGCTGCTGGCTGCCGGCATCGCCACGGCCGCGCCCAATTTTCCCATCACTCCCGGGCAGCGCGAGACGGCGAAGCGCGCCGCCGACGTCGGCGTGCCGCTCAGCGAGATCCTGCCGAACGCGCCCGACGTCTACACCGTCAAGCGCCGCGATACGCTCTGGGACATCTCGAAGATGTACCTGGCGAGCCCGTGGCGCTGGCCCGAGCTGTGGGGCCTGAACCTCGACGAAGTCCGCAACCCGCACCTCATCTTCCCGGGCCAGGTGCTGTTCCTCGACAAGTCGAACGGCCGTGCGCGGCTGCGTCTGGGCGACCAGATCGGCGCCGCCGGCGACGCCCGGCTCGAGCCGCGGATCCGTTCCAAGGACATCGCGCTCGACGGCATCTCGTCGATTCCGTTCAACCTGATCGAGCCGTTCCTGAACGAGGCGGTGATCTTCCAGACCAACGAGCTGGCAGGCGCGCCGCGCATCGTCGCGACCCAGGAAGGCCGCGTGCTGCTGGCGCGCGGCGACACCGCCTACGTGCGCGGCGAGATCGGCCAGGATCGCGAGTACCGGATCTTCCGCGAGCCGCGTCCGATGCTCGATCCCACGACGCACGAAGTGCTCGGCTACGAGGCGACCTACGTCGGCGCTTCCGAGTACGCGGTGCAGGGCGAGACCCGCACCGGCGCCGACGGCAAGGCGGAGATCGTCCCGGCCACCTTCACGGTCACGAGCATCCGGCAGGAAGCCGGCGTCGGCGACAGGCTCGCGCCGGTTCCGGCCCGCGAGTACACCAACTATGCGCCGCACCCGCCGGCCGGCCCCATCTCGGGCCAGATCGTATCCATCTACGGCGACGGCCTGACCGCCGGCCAGAACCAGATCGTCGCCCTCAACAAGGGCGCCAACGACGGCATCGAGCGCGGCCACGTGCTGGCGCTGTTGCGCGACGGCCAGGTCGTCACCGACACGACCGATCCGCGGCGCACCAAGATCAAGCTCCCCGACGAGCGGCACGGCATCCTGTTCGTGTTCCGCGTGTTCGACCGCATGTCGTACGCGCTGATCCTCTCGGTGAAGGAGCCCGTCTCCGCGGGCGATCGCTTCTCCCAGCCTTGAAGCGCCGCCGCGGCCGCCGCGGCACCGATTCGCCGTGATGCAGCGCGACGAGCTGGCCGCGTGGTTCCGCCTGGTCGAGACACCGGGCGTCGGTCGCGAATCCGCCAGGAAGCTGCTGACCGAATTCGGCTCGCCCGAGGCCGTGCTCTCGGCATCGCGTGCCGCGCTCGCAGGCATCGTCGGCCCCTCCGTCGCCTCGGCGCTGGAGAAGATCCCGGAGCATTTCGAGGCACGCCTCGATGCGCTGCATGCATGGCTCGACAGTGCCGGCGGTGAGACGCGGCTGGTCCTGGCCCTCGGCGATCCGCGCTACCCCGACAACCTCCTCCACTGCACCGATCCGCCGCTGCTGCTGTACGTGCGCGGCCGCGTCGAGCTGCTGCAGGCCTCGTCGATCGCGGTCGTCGGCAGCCGCAACCCGACCGCGCAGGGACTCGAGAACGCGCGCGCCTTCTCGGCGCACCTGAGCCATGCCGGCCTGACGATCGTGTCGGGCCTGGCGCTCGGCGTGGACGGCGCCGCGCACGCCGGCGGGCTCGAAGGCCGCGGCTCGACGGTGGCCGTCGTCGGCACCGGCCTCGACCGCATCTACCCGGCTCGGCACCGTGCGCTCGCGCTGCGCATCGTCGAGCAGGGCGCCATCGTCAGCGAGTTCGCGATCGGCACGCCGGCCCTGGCGCAGAACTTCCCGATCCGCAACCGCATCATCGCGGGGCTGGCCCGCGGCACGCTCGTGGTGGAGGCGGCGCTGCAGTCGGGTTCGCTGATCACCGCCCGGCTCGCGAGCGAATGCGGGCGCGACGTCTTCGCCATTCCCGGCTCGATCCATTCGCCGCAATCGCGCGGCTGCCACCGGCTCATCAAGCAGGGTGCGAAGCTGGTCGACCAGGCCGACGACATCCTCGAGGAGTACGTCGCCACGACGGCGCGCCCGACGCTCGAGTCGAGCCTCGGTGGTCCCGCGGCGACGGCGAAGGAGGATCCCCTGCTCGCGGCGCTGGGCTTCGATCCGATCGGGCTCGACGAGCTCGTGGCGCGCACGGGCCAAAGCCCGGCGGCGCTGCTGGCGCGGTTGCTCGATCTCGAGCTCGAGGGCCGCGTCGCCCGCCAGCCGGGACAGATGTTCCAGCGCATCGAGCGCGGCTGACGGCCCGAGTCGCGAAGCCACCGTGGCGGGCGCGCGACGCGCCGTTCATCCGCGCTCGCGCACGGGTCCGGGACGCTCGGTTATAGTGTTTTCATGTTCGATGTCCTCGTGTATCTCTACGAGAACTACTGGCGTCCCGACGCCTGCCCCGAACACGGGCAACTGACGCGAAAACTTACGTCGGTCGGCTTCGAATCGGAAGAAATCGAGGACGCGCTGACCTGGCTCGATGGCGTCGCCGCCGCCGCCGAGGCACGCGTCGGCGAGCAGCGCGCAGACAGCATCCGCGTCTACGTGCCGGCGGAGCTGGAGCACCTCGGCGAGCAATCCATCGGCTTCATCAGCTTCCTCGAATCGGCCGGCGTGCTGCCGCCGACGATGCGCGAGATGGTGATCGACCGCGCCAGCGCGACGCCGGGCGGCCCGCTCGATCTGGAAGACCTCAAGATCATCGTCCTGATGGTGTTCTGGAGCCTTGGCGAAGAGCCCGATGCGTTGATCCTCGACGAGCTCTTCGTCGACGAGGAAGACCGCCTAATCCATTAATTGAGAAGGCGGCTCGGGTCGCCGTCGAGCTTGGCCATGGCGCTGCGCGTGGCGCGCACCGTGAGGGCTTCTTCCTGTGCGGGCACCAGCAGGCCGGCTTGCAGGAACGAGGCGAGGCGGTGCTGCTGGAACAGCACGCCGCGGCCTTGCGGCGAGACGAAGAGCGTGAGCTGGCGGCGCATGCCTTGCCAGGCCAGCTGGACGGCTTCGTTGCGGTTGCGGTAGTCGAGCATGTACCAGCTGCCGACCTGCAGCTCGCGCGCCCAGCTGAGCATCGCAGGCGTCGGCATCGAGCCGCCTTCACCCACAACCTCGAGCTCGGAGCTCTCGTGGCCGGAGAGATCCATGACCAGCGACTCGTCGATGTCGACCTGCTCGGCCTCGGGCAGCAGCTCCTCGAGCGTCTCGAGGCGGCCCATCAACTCCTCGAGCCGTTCGTGGGAGATGGCCGCGGCCTTGGCGGTGAACGCCGCTGCCAGCGAATTGTTGAGGCGCTGGATGTGCTCGTCCTGCTTCGGCACCGGGATGCCGGCGTCGTCCATGCCGTCGCGCAGCGTCTTGAGCAACGGCGGTAGCCGGCGGATCACTTCGGCCCGCTCGGCCCGAGAGACCTTGGCGCTGGCCGACCAGATCAGGTCGGCGGCGGCGCGCTTCATCTCCTTGGTCGCGTCTTCGGAGCTGCCGGCCTTCACGGCGGTGGTCGCGAGCACGTCGGCCCAGACGTGGAACAGGAACTCGCGCACGCCTTCCTGCACCGGCACGTCGTTCAGCATCTTGCGCAGCTCGATCGTGTACTGGATCGCCATGGTCTCGCGCTGCTCGACCTGGTGCGCCAGCGAGACGCCCTTCTTCGACGCCTCGTTCTCGTTCTTGAAGTAGTGCTCGAGGAATTTCTCGAATTCGCTCAGCACTGTCTGGAAGACACGCCGGCCGGTATCGGGATAGGCTTCCACGACCTGGACGACGCGCTTGATCTCCTTCTCGAGCAGATCGCCGACGGCGCGGCTGCTGGAATCGAAGCCCATCACGCACGAGCCCATGCGGTCGATCAGGCGGCGCGCCGGATGCTCGACCGTGGCGAAGAAATCGGGCTCGGAGACGGCGACGCGCAAGACCGGCATCTGCAGCCGCGCGAACCAGACGCGCACGGTCGCCGGGATCGCGTCTTCCATCAGGATGCTCTGGAACAGCAGCGCGACGATCTCGATGGTCGCCCGTTCGACAGGCGTGGTGGCCGCGGCCTTGAGGGCCTGCTTCCTCTGGTGCAGCTCCTCGAGCAGGGCGGGCGTGCCGACCGCCTGGCCACCGCCGCTCGCGGACGCGGCCGAGGCGACGTTGAGCCGCCGGGCCACGCCCTCCTGCGCCTCGGAGATGGCGGCGTTCAAACGCGCCGATGCGGGCGCCGGCGCTGCGTGCGACGTGTTGGCGAAGTCGGGGAGCTGGCGGCCCACCAGCCGGTTCAGCCGGCCGAGCACGGCTTCGGCCTGATCGGGATTGCGCGCCAGCCCGGCGGCGCGCGTCATCATGCGCGTCTCCTCGCCGACCTCGTGATCTTCCCGCGGCGGCTTCATCGCCGAAGCTTGGAAGTCGGTGGCGCCGGCCTGCGCCATGCCGGTCGGCGTGCCGAAGCCGCCGCCGCTGCCGGTGCGCGGCGCGACGCCGGAGATCTGGCCACCGCCCTGGTTCGAACGGCGGATGAAGGGCCGCAGGTCGATCTCGGGCAGCACGTCGCGCTGCAGCAGGAAGCGATTGGTCTCGTGGTACGCCTCTTCGGCGAAATGCGAGAGCTCGTCGTGCAGCACCGACTGCAGCAGGCGCCAGGCGTCGAAACCCAACGGGGCCGACAGCCAGGCGGTCGTGACGACGCGGGCCAGCACGTGCGGGCGCAGGATGTCGTTGGTGTCGAGCTCCTCGCGCCGCTCGAGCACGTTCATCCGCGAGCGCAGGTCGGTGAACTCCCAGGACGCCCGGTCCATCATCGCCAGGGCGAGGCGCGACGACAGGATCTCGTGCTCGATGGTGTCGTCGTCGACCAGGCTGAGCTTGCCGCCCGGCCGGTCGCTGCCGGCCTGGATCGGCAGGTCGCCCAGGCGCGTCTGCGCGATGGTGCCGGTCGTGAGCGACGGCTTGAGCAGGGCAGTGATGCCCTGCAGCCAGATCGGGAAGGTGCCCTGGAGCGTCGGGATGAGCTCCCGCCGCTTCAGTGCGACTGCCGGCTCGGCGACGGCGGCGGCGAGTGCCCTGGCGCCTTGATCGACGGCCTGAACGACTGCCGGCATCCCACCGAGCAGACGCTCTACATAAGACCGCCTCGCCTGTTGCGCCAGTGCCGTCGGGTTGGCGGGGGTGGGCATGGAATTGGGGTGCGATCCGTCCTGGCTGGAATCTCTTTCGACTCTACACCACCGCCCCGGCATTCGGGTCCTCGGGATCGTGCGCCTTCGCCGACGGACCGACCAGATCTTCCCGCTTGACACCGAGCCACATCGCGATCGCCGCGGCCACGAAGACCGACGAATAGATGCCGAACAGGATGCCGATCGTCAGGGCGATCGCGAAGTAGTGCAGCGTCGGGCCGCCGAAGATCAGCATCGACAGCACCATCATCTGGGTCGAGCCGTGGGTGATCACGGTGCGGCTCATCGTGCTGGTGATGGCGTGGTCGATCACCTGCTCGGTGTCGAGCTTGCGGTAGCGGCGGAACGACTCGCGGATCCGGTCGAAGATGACGACCGACTCGTTGACGGA
>CAZZVH010000031.1:14707-16332 GCA_964657365.1 uncultured Burkholderiaceae bacterium | reverse complement strand
GCGGCGACGAGCGTGCCGTCCTTCGCCGCCATCCGGAACACCTTGTCGCGCGACATCGCCGCCTTGCCGGCATCGCTGTCGAAGGCGATCGTGACCGTCGGGTCGTCGAACTGCACGGCGGCGACGTGGATCAGGTCGCCCATGACGATCAGCGTCTGCCCCTGGCTCTCGACCACGTAGCTGGTGTGGCCCGGCGTGTGGCCCGGTGTCGCCATGCTGCGGATGCCGGGCACGATCTCGCCGTCGGCGGCGATGGGCTGGAAGCGATGTGCCGCGACGTACGGGCCGAGCGATGCCACAGCCGTGCGGAAGTTGCCCTTGGCGCTGTCGGGGGCCTTGTCCATGCTGGCCGGGTCGAGCCAGTAGTCGGCGTCGGCCTTGCCGGCGTGGACGATGGCGTTCGGGAACACCGCGGCGCCGTTGTGCGAGAGGCCGCCGACGTGGTCGCCGTGCATGTGGGTGATGACGATGTCGTCGACCTGCTCCGGCCTGTAGCCCGCGGCCTGCAGGTTCGCCAGCAGGACGCCGGCGCTGGCCGCGCTGAGTCCGCCGGTGCCCGTGTCGACCAGCACGAGCTTGGCGCCGGTATTGATCAGGAAGGCGTTGACGGAGGTCTCGACGGGCGGCTTCAGGAAAGACTTCGCGAGCGCCACGTCGGTCTTCTCGGCCGGCTGCTTCAGGAGCTTGTCGACCGGCAGATCGAAGAAGCCGTCGTTCAGCGCGGTGACCTCGAAGTCGCCGAGCATCATCCGGTAGTAACCGGGCGCCTGGGTCCTGACCAGCGGAGCGGCCGCCTGGGCGGGGGCGACGACGGCGGTGACGGCGAAGAGGGCCGTCGCGAGGACGACCGCCGCGGATCGAGCGGCGTGGAGCGGACGAACTGGAAACATCGTGGTGTCTTTCTCGTGGGGGAAGGCCGAGCTCGCGTGCGACACGGCTCGGTCGAACGCGGCCATTGTGTGCCGCTACCAGACCTTGCAGGGTGGGGAGTGCACCATCGGCTGGCCGGCCTTGCACGCGAACGCCTGCTGGAACTGCGGCATGTTCGAGACGACGCCGTCGATGCGGGCAAAGCCCGGCGAATGCGGGTTCGTGATGGCGCTCACGCGCAGGTTCTCCTGCCGCTCGTTGACGCAGGCCCATTGCGCCATGCCGATGAAGAAGCGCTGCACCGGCGTGAAGCCGTCCTGGTCGGCCAGCTGCTGCTGCTCGGTCTGCTTGCGCCAGGCGATGTAGGCCAGCAGCGTGCCGCCGAGATCGGCGACGTCCTCGCCGCTGGTCAGCTTCGAGTTGATGTGGATGTCGTCGACGATCACGTAGCCGGCGTACTGGTCCCGCACGCAGTCGATCCGCGCTTCGAAGCCCTTCGCGTCGGCCGGCGTCCACCAGTCGCGCAGATTGCCGGCGGCGTCGAATTGCCTCCCCTCGTCGTCGAATGCGTGGGTGAGCTCGTGGCCGATCGTCGCGCCGGTGTTGCCGTAGTTCGGCGCGTCGTCCAGCTTCGTGTCGTAGAGCGGCGGCTGCAGCACGCCGGCCGGAAAATTGATGTCGTTCTTCTGCAGGTTGAAGTAGGCGTTGACGGTGGGCGGCGTCATGCCCCACTCGTTCAGGTCGACCGGCTTGCC
>CAZZVH010000031.1:0-14607 GCA_964657365.1 uncultured Burkholderiaceae bacterium | reverse complement strand
GCCCGCGTGTCGGCGGCGAAGGTGCGGCGCACGAATTCCTGGCCGAGCGCTTCGCCGAGGTCGCGGTCGACGGCGCGGGTGCAGGTCTTCCAGCGTGGCGGCATGGCCGGCACGCCGCGCAGCGTGTGCGAATAGAAGTCGAAGCTGGCCTGCGCGAATGGTTGCGCCAGGGCCGGCGCGGCACCCGCGAGTGCATGGAAACGCAGGTAGGCGCGCAGCTGCGCGACGGGTGCGGTGGTGAGCTGCGCCTGCACGACCCGCAGGAAGACGGGCTGCGACACGTTGACCTCGGCGACGCGAGCGACGCCCTCGACGCCGGCGCGCTGCGCTTCGAAGTAACGCGGCCAGTTGATCGCCGGCGCGAGCGTCGGCAGCTCGGCGAGCGTCATCGGGTGATAGGTGTTGTGCGGGTCGCGCCGCTCGACGCGTGTCAGCGACGCCTTGGCCAGCTCCGTCTCGAGCCCCAGGATGGAGGTCGCGTCCGCACCGGCCTGCTCCGGCGTCTCGCCGCCGAGCATCAGGATCCGCGTCACGAATCCGGCGTACTGCCGGCGCAGCTCGACGCTTTTCGGATCGGTCTTGAGGTAGTAGTCGCGATCGGGAAGGCCGAGACCCGCGGCCTCGATCGCGACGATGACGAGCGAGGCGTCGATCGCGTCCTGGTCGGTGCCCGACTCGAAGAAGAACGAGCCCGGGCTCTCGTGGTGCAGCCACGGAATCGCGGCGATGAGCTCGGCGCGGGTCGTCAGCGCGGCGATCCTGTCGAGCACCGGACGCAGGGGCCGGACACCGGCGGCGTCGATCGCCGCGGTGTCCATGCAGGCCGAGAAATAGTCGCCGACTTTCTGCTGCACTGCCGTGCGGTCGGTCGCCTTCGCGTCTTCTTCGAGGATGCCCCAGAGAAACTGCTGGTTGTCGGTCGCGAGCTTGGCGTAGACGCTCCACGAGGCCTGGTCTTCGGGGATCGGGTTGCGCGCCATCCAGCCGCCGCAAGTGAAGCCGTAGAAATCGGTGCAGGGGTCGACGCTGCGGTCGAGGCTCGTCAGGTCGAGCGACGGTGAATAGGGCATCGCCTGCAGCGGTCGCGGCGCGGGCGATGGCGCGGGCGGCGCCGGCTGCGCGAGCGCGACGGCGGCGCAGAGGGACGCGATGGCGGCGGCGATGGACGAGGCGATCCTGATGCGCATGGGGGCTCCTGGAAGCCCGCCATCGTATCGGCAGGGCAGCGCCCTGTCGTCGAGGGGTCGTTCAGCGTCGCTCGGTCTCCCGGAGGAGCCGGTCGCCAACCTTGCCCGCGTCGCGGACCACGTGCAACCCCTTGTTCGCGACTGCGAACCGGTCGCGCCCCTGGTGCTTGGCGTTGTAGAGGGCGCCGTCCGCCTCGGCGAGCAGGCCCGCCGGCGTCTGCGCGTCGCCTTCGTAGGTCGCGATGCCGAGGCTGGTCGTGATCTCGAGGTCGCCGGTGTCCATGGCGATCGGCCGGCGCACCGCATCGACGATCTTCGCGGCGAGCCGTCGCAGCTCGTCCGGCCGCTCCGCGCCTTCGAGCAGGATCACGAATTCGTCGCCCGCGAGGCGCGCGACGATGTCGGTGCTGCGCACCTGCTGGCGCAGGCGGATCGCGAATTCCTTCAGCACCGCGTCGCCGGCAGCATGGCCCAGCGCGTCGTTGATCGACTTGAACCGGTCGATGTCCAGGAACATCAGCGCCAGCGGGATCTCCGATCGACGGGTGCGCGCCATCGCGTCGTAGAGACGCTCCTCGAACTGGCGCCGGTTCGGCAGGCCGGTCAACGCGTCTGCACGTGCCAGCCTGTCGAGCTGGGCCTGCGTCTCCTTGAGCGCGGTGATGTCGAAGGTCATCGCGTAGTAGCCCCGCACGACGCCGCTGCCGTCGACGTCCGGGACGTAGCTCGACTGGTAGTGGTGCGACTTGCCCCTGATCGCCCAGGTGCCCTGGAACTGCACCGCTTCACCGCGCAGCGCCGAGGCGACGTGGGGTGCGATTTCGGCATACAGCCCGTGGCCGCAGACTTCCATCAGGGTGCGACCGAGCGTTCCGGTCTCGTCGATGCCGAACACCAGCCCGGTGTGGGCGTTGACGAAGCGGAAGCGCTCTTCCTTGTCGATGTAGGTGACGAGCGCCGGAATGTTGTCGGCGACCAGCCGCAGGCGCTGCTCGCTCGCCAGCAGCAAGGCCTCGGCGCGGCGGCTCGCGGTGATGTCGTGCATCAGCACGAACAGGCCCGTGACACGCCCGTCGTTGTCCATGTCGGGCACCACCGTCGCCTCGACCTGGCGGACGCCCTGCCGGGTCGCGATCTCGCGTTCGTACGACACCCTCGCACCACCGAGGGCGCGCTCGATGTGATGGCGGAACTTGTCGTGGGTCTCGTCGCCGTAGAGTTCGCGCAGGCTCTTGCCGATCAAGCTCCGCGGGTCCTGGCCGAGCCAAGCCTGGTAAGCCTCGTTGGCGAACGTGAAGCGCTGTTCCGCATCGAGACGCGAGATCAGGACCGGCATGTTGTCGGTCACCTGGCGCAGCTGTTCCTGGCTCGCCTCCAGGGCGGCGCTGCGCTCCTGCAGGTGCAGGGCCATCTGGTTCAGCGTCGTCGCCAGCACGCCGACCTCGCCGCCCGCCCTGGCGCGGCTGCGGTGGGCGAGGTCTCCGCCACCCAGCCGAACGGCGTCGTCGCTCAGCTGACGCAAGGGCGAAGCGATGCCCTCGCCGACGAAATAGGCCAGCGCGAGGCCCGCCAGCAGCATGCCCGCGCTGGTCAACAGGCTGGCGCGCAGGCGCGCGAAGACCGGAGCCAGCGCCACCGACGTCGGCACGCCGACGTAGACCAGCCAGGGCGCTGCCCGCGCGGTCACGTAGCCGGCGACGCGGTCGATGCCGTCGGCGCTGGGGCCTTCGCGCGTGCCTTCGTGCTTCTGCAGGGCTTCCGCGATGCCGCCGGCGCCGCTCGCCTTCAGGTTGCGGCCGATCCAGAGCTGCGGATCGATGGAGCGCGCCAGGACGACGCCGCTGACGTCCGTGACGGTGACGACCGCGCGCTGGGAGAGATCGGCCTCGCTCGTCAACAGTTCCTGCAGCGGCTCGAGACGGGTCGATGCCGCGACCACGCCGACGATCTGGCCGCCACGCTCGATCGGGATCGCGAACACGCCGATCAGCGCCCCGTTGGAGATCGCCACGACCGGCGCCTCGACGGCCATCTCGTGCCCGGCCATCGCCTCGCGGAAGAACTTGCGCTGGGAGACGTTGACCCGCTGGGCGCGCAACCGCGGGTCGATCGTGCCGACGACCTCCCCCGCGGTCGACCAGACGCTGATGTTGTTGATATGGCGCGGCAGCTTGCCGGTCAGGCTGCCCAGCAGGGCGTCGTTGCCGGCGGCAGCCGCAGGGTCGACGCTGACCACCGAGGTCAGCACCTGCAGCAGCTGGCGGATGTCGTTGAGGTGGTCGTCGAGCCTGGCCGCGGTGACCCGTGCGCGGCCCAGCATCTCCGCCGCCGCGTGGTCGCGCTCGACCCGGGTCTCGTTGACCGCCGACAGGGTCGAGTAGGCCAGGAACGGGACGGCCAGCGCCAGGCACAGCAGCCACAGGCGCATGCGGATGGACAGGTTCAGCTTTTCCGCGGCCATGCGTTCCACCCGTTCGCCGACGTCTCCGAGGTCATCACGATCCACGAGATATCGGCAGGGTGGCCGCCGACTGAAGGGCGCCGGGGGTGGTACAAACGCGGCCTCCCATCGCACGATGGGCGACACCCCAACGGAGAACCGTGATGAGCGCTGACAGAGACCGCGGCATTCGCCGCCAGAAACAGAAACGGGCCAAGGTCCAGAAGAAGCTCGCGCGCGCCGAGCACAGCGCTGCGAGCGCCGCGAAGGTGGCGACGCCGGCGAAGAGCGCCGCCTAGGACGGGCGGTGGCGTCGCTCCGGTCGGGGCGGCCCGCGATCCTTCGCGTCGCAGCGCTGACTGCCGACGCATTTCGCCCGTTCGGCACGGTCGTCGAGGCGCCGGTCGGAGACCCTGGCGGCCGCAGCATCAACGAGGGCAGCAGCGAGCGCTTCGAACTCGTCCACGACCTGGAGCTCACGAGCCGGGATGGTCGCCCTTCGCTGGCCTTGTTCCGCGCGGCGGCGCGGCGCTTTCCGCATGCCGTTCGCGAGCTGGAGCGGCATTCGCTCGGCAGCCAGACGTTCCTGCCGCTCGGCACGCACCGGTTCGTCGTCGTCGTCGCCCCGCCGGGCGCCGGCCCGACGGAGGAGGCGATCCTGGCCTTCGTCACCGACGGCAGGCAGGGCATCGTGCTCGCACCGGGCGTCTGGCATCACGCCTTGCTGGCGGTCGAGGGCGGTGATTTCGCGGTGATCGAACGCGCGGCGGCGGCGCCGGACTGCGACGTCTTCCGTCTCGACGGCGCCCTGGAGATCGGCCTGCCCTGAGGCGTGCTCAGGCGGCCGCGCCAGCGCGATCGGCGATGCGTTCCGCCAAGGCGACCAGCCGTCGGTCGGAGCCCGCGGGCCCGAGCAGCGACAGGCCCAGGGGCGCACCGTCGCGGCTGGCCAGCGGCATCGAGAGTTGCGGGAAGCCGCTCAGCCCGGCGATGCAGAGCATGCGGATCGCCTGCGTGCGATAGCTCTCGAGCGCTTCCTCGGAGTCGGCACGCAGCGGGGCGATGTCGGGCATCGTCGGCAGCATCAGCACGCCGTCGTCGCCGAGCAGCGAGGCGAGGTGCGCGACGAAGGCGGCGCGAAAGGTGCGCGCGGCGTCGAACTGCGCATCGGTGACGAGGCGCGACCACGCGAATCGCTCCGCCACGCCCGGGCCGAGCGGCGGCGCATAGCGCTCGATCAGCGGGCCGTCGGTGAGCCATGCCTCGCGGCCCTGCAGGTGCCGGAAGTGCCAGTACATCGCGTCGAACGATTCGAGTGCCACGGCCGACGGTGCGGCGGCGCCGAGCACCCGTTCGACGTGCGTCGCCGAGGCCTGCAGCGCGGCGGCGGCGGCCGGCATCGCCAGCGGCCAGACGTCGTCGGCACGCAGCAGGCGGACGCGCCGCGGCGAGGCCTCTGCATCGGCGCCGAGCAGTACGTCGGCGACGCGCGCGAAGGTGGCGATGTCGCGCGCGAACCAGCCGCAGGTGTCGAAGCTCGGCGACAGGTCCATCACCGCCTCGAGGCTGATGCGTCCGTGCGTGGGCCGGAGGCCGAACAGGCCGCAGTGGTTCGCCGGCGCGCGCACCGAGCCGCCGGTGTCGGTGCCGAGGGCGAAGTCGCACAGGCCCGACGACACGGCGGAGGCCGAGCCCGACGACGATCCGCCCGTGATGCGCAACGGCGCGGCGCCGTTGATCGGCGCGCCGAAGTGGGCGTTGTTGCCGTTCATGGAGAACGCCAGCTCGTCGGTCACCGTCTTGCCGACGAACCGGGCGCCGGCGTCGAGCAGCGTCTGCACGGTCGGCGCGGTGCGGCGCTTGATGCCGGACAGCGCCAGCACGGTCGGGCTGCCGCCGCCGGTCGGGTAGCCGGCGATGTCGATCAGGTCCTTGGCGCCGAAGCTCAGGCCGGCGAGCGGGCCCGACGCCGCGTTGGCGACGGGCGCGTCGGGATAGGGGACGAAGGCATGGGCGTGGTCGTCGAGCGGCATGGGCGTGGGCCTCGGTGGTCAGGCCACGATCATCGGTGCAATCGCCGCCGCCGCATCGGTGCGGATGCAGCGGGCGCGGTGGTCCGGCGACAGCGCGATGGCGGGCGGCTGTGTGGCACGGCAGGCGTCGAGGGCCAGCGGGCATCGGTCGGCGAACGCGCAGCCCGGCGGCAGCGCCGACAGGTCCGGCGGCGCGCCGCCGATGGTCTCGAGCCGCGTCCCGCGCGTCATCGCGGCATGGGCGCGGCTCTTGAGCAATGCGATCGTGTAGGGGTGGCGCGGATGGCGGATGACCTCGCGCACCGTGCCTTCCTCGACGATGCGTCCGGCATACATGACGGCGATGCGGTCGGCCACCTCGACGGCCGCGCCGATGTCGTGCGTGACGAAGAGGACCGACAGGCCGAGATCGCGCTGCAGCTCGCGCAGCAGCAGCAGGATCTGGATCTGCACCGTCGCGTCGAGCGCCGTGGTCGGCTCGTCGGCGAGCAGCAGCTGCGGTCGGCAGGCGAGGGCGAGCGCGATCATCGCCCGCTGCCGCATGCCACCGGACATCTCGTGCGGGTACGCCGCCAGCCGCTGCTCCGGGCTCGGGATGCGAACGCGCTCGAACAGTGCCAGCGCGCGTTCCCGGGCCTGCGCCTTCGAGACCTTCTCGTGGCGCCGGATCGACTCGCTGATCTGCGCACCGACCGTGTAGACGGGATCGAGGGCGAGCAGCGGCTCCTGGAAGATCATGGAGGCGACCTTGCCGCGGAAGTCGTCGAGCTCGCCGGTCGTCATGGCCAGCACGTCGCGGCCCGCCACCTGCACGCTGCCGCCGATCGTCGTGCGCCGCTCCGCGTGCAGGCGCAGCAGCGTGCGCAGCGTGACGCTTTTCCCCGAGCCCGATTCGCCGATCAGCGCCACCACCTCGCCACGCTGCACGTCGAGGCTGACGCCGTTGACGGCGTGCACGGGTCGGCGACCGCCGAGGAAGGTGACGCTCAGGTCATGGAGGCGGACCATCGGCACGGCGGCGTCGCCGGACGCGTCGTTGCCGGACGCGATCGGAGAAAGCTCGGTCGTCATGGCGCCCCGCGGTTGGCGTCGAGCGATGGCCGTGCCATCGGGTGGCCGCTGCCAGGCACGTGGATCAGGCAGCGGACCGCATGCTGCGCCTCCAGCGTCGTCTCCGGGGTCACGACGCGGCTGCAGACAGGCGCGGCGAAGGCGCAGCGCGGATGGAAGCGGCAGCCCGAGGGCGGATCGATCGGGTTGGGCGGGTCGCCGGCGAGAGACGCCTCCTCGGTGCGGTGATCGGGATCCATCGACGGCATCGAGGCGAGCAGCGCCTGGCTGTAGGGATGGGCCGCGGCTTCGAACAGCGTGTCCGACGCCCCGAGCTCGACGACCTGGCCGAGGTACATCACCATCACCCGATCGCTCACGTAGCGGACGACGTGGAGGTCGTGGCTGATGAAGAGGTAGGTCAGCCCGAACTCGGCCTTCAGGTCGAGCAGCAGGTTGATGACCTGCGCCTCGACCGACTTGTCGAGCGCCGACACCGCCTCGTCGAGGATCACCATGCGCGGCTGCAGCGCCAGGGCGCGGGCGATGTTGACGCGCTGCCGCTGGCCGCCCGACAGCTCGTGCGGATAGCGTTCGGCGAAGCGCGACGGATCGAGGCCGACGCGTGCGAGCAGGTCGCGTGAACGCGCGATCGCGGCCTGCCTGGAGACGCCGTGCACCTGCGGGCCGAAGGCGACCGAATCGAGCGTGGTCAGGCGCGGGTTGAGCGACGCGTAGCTGTCCTGGAACACCATCTGCACCTGGCGGCGGAATTCCTTCAGCGGCAGGTCGCGGCTGCCGACGCGGCGGCCGTCGAACACGATCTCGCCCGACGTCGGCGCGACCAGGTGCATGAGCAGGCGCGCCGTCGTCGACTTGCCGCAGCCCGACTCGCCGACGACGCCGAGCGTCTCGCCCTTGCGCACCGCGAAGTCGATGCCGTCGACCGCCCGGACGACGCCGCCGCCGCCGCGCAGCGGAAAATGCTTGACCAGGCCGGTGATGGTGAGGAGCGGCTGCGCGGCACCGCCGACGTCGACGTTCGGCGTGGTCGACGCGGGTGGCATGGGATCGAGGACGGCAGGCGAGTCGGTCGTCATGTCAGCCCTTGTTGTCCATCGCCGAGCGCAGTCCGTCGGACAGCACGTTGAACGAGATGGCGGTGACGAAGATCATGGCGCCGGGCAGTGCCGCGACCCAGGGCTGCACGTAGATGGCGGTGCGCAAGGTGTTCAGCATCAGCCCCCACTCGGGCTCGGGCGGCTTGACGCCGAGGCCGAGGAAGGACAGGCCCGAGGCCAGGATCATCGAGACCGCGATCAGGCCGGTGGCGTAGACGAAGATCGGCCCGAGCACGTTGCCGAGGACGTGCACGCGGACGATGGTGAACGCGCCGGCACCCGAGGCTCGGGCGGCTTCCACGTAGTCGCGGCCGCGCACCTGCGTGGTCGCGCTCTCGGCGACGCGGGCGATCTGCGGGATGAAGACGATGGTGAGCGAGAGCAGTGCGTTGAAGATGCCGGCGCCGAGCGCGCCCGACAGCGCGATCGCCAGCAGCACCGAGGGAAAGGCGTAGAAGATGTCGATCGTGCGCATGATCAGCGCGTTGACCCTGCCGCCCGCGTAGCCGGCGACGATGCCGATGCCGGTGCCCAGCACGAAGGCGCAGACGACCGGCGTCAGGCCGATGAAGAGCGACAGGCGCGCGCCGACGATCAGGCGCGAGAGCATGTCGCGGCCGAGCTCGTCGGTGCCGAGCGGGAAGCCAGGCGTGCCGATCGGCTTCAGGCGCTTGAGCATCGAGGCCTGGTACGGATCGGCGGGCGAGAGCCACGGCCCGAACAGCGCGAGGCCGATCAGCAGCAGCACGACGATCGCCGCGCCCAGGGCGACGCGGTCGTCCAGGAAGCGCAGCCAGACGGAGGTCCAGTAGCCGCGAGAGCGCTCCGCAGGCCCGGGAGGAGCGAGCGCGGCCGGACTCAGCACTGCGGACATGCGGTCGTGCCTAGGCGCGGGCGATGCGCGGATCGAGCAGCGTCTGCAGCACGTCGACCAGCAGGTTGAGGACGACGAAGAACAGCGCCAGCACGAGGATCGTGCCCTGCAGCAGCGGCAGGTCGCGCTGGAAGATGGCGGAGTTGAGAAGCAGGCCCGTGCCCGGCCACGAGAACACCGTCTCGATCAGGATCGAGCCGCCGAGCAGGTAGCCGAGCTGCAGGCCCATCACGGCGAGCGCGGTCGGCGCGGCGTTCTTCACCATGTGCCGGAACACGCCGAAGCGCGTGAAGCCCTTGGCGCGCAGGCCGACGATGAATTCCTGGTCGAGGATGTCGGCGACCAGCGCGCGCACGGTGCGGGCGATGATGCCCATCGGGATCACCGACATCGTGATCGCCGGCAGCAGCAGGTACTGCACGTGGTCCCAGTCCCAGGCCCAGCGGTCGGAGCCGTTCGAGCCGGCGCCGGTGGCCGGCAGCCACATCAGCTGCGACGAGAACACGATCACCATCACCATGCCCAGCCAGTAGTGCGGCACGCTGACGCCGGCGACCGAGAGCGTCGAGGCGGCGCGGTCGAGCCACGACTTCCGGAAGTAGCCGGCGACGAAGCCGAACAGGCAGCCGAGCACGAAGCCGATGGCGGTCGCGACGACGGCCAGGCGCAGTGTGTTGACCACGGCCGTCAGCACCTCGCCGGCGACCGGCCGGTTGCTCGCGATCGAGACGCCGAGATCTCCGTGCAGCGCGCGCCAGACCCACAGCCCGAACTGCACCGGCAGCGGCCGGTTGAAGCCGTACAGCTCGCGCAGCTGCGCCTGCAGGTCGGCCGACGCATCCGGCGGCAGGATCGAGATCAGCGGATCGCCCGGCGCGATGTGGACCAGCGCGAAGCAGACCAGCGCCACGCCGAGCATGCTGGGCAACGCCAGCAGGACACGGCGAAGCAGGTAGCGGCGCATCAGTCCATCGTCATCGTCGCGATGTCGATGAACCAGCTGCGCGGCTGGACCACGTTGTGCACCTTGGCAGAGATCGCCCGCGGGCCGACGTCGTGGGCGATCCAGACGAAGGGCGCGTCGTCGACGATGTAGGTGTGCAGCCTGGCGAGCGCGGCGTCGCGCGATTTGTCGTCGAAGCTGTTGCGGGCGTCGGCGACCAACTTGTCGACCTCGGGATTGCCGTAGTAGCCCCAGTTGTTCGAGACCGGCGGGAACGCCTTGGTGCTGACGAAGCGGACCATCGCGAAGAACGGGTCCATCGCCGCGAAGCTGACGTTGACCGCGTTGGCGCCGTTGGCCGACGGATCCTTCGCGCCCTTGCGCCAGTTGGTGAAGAGGGTGTTCCACTCGATCACGTCGAAGCTCACGTCGAAGTAGCACTGCTTGAGCGACTGCTGCGCAAACTCGTTCATCGGCAGCGGTTGCATCTGGCCCGAGCCGGAGGCCGAGATCTGCACCTTGACCTTGATCGGCCTGGCGGCCGAGTAGCCGGCCTGCGTCATCAACGCCTGCGCCGCCTTCGGGTCGTAGCGGATGTCGAAGGTCGGGTGGCCGAACCACGGGTGGCCGGGCGGCACCGTGCCCTTCGGCTCGGCCATCATGCCACCGAGCAGCTGCTTCATGCCGTCGCGGTCGATGCAGAGGTTGGCGGCCTGGCGCACGCGCTTGTCCAGCCAGGGCGAGCCGTCGACGAACGAGAGCTGCCACGGCCAGACGTGCGGCTGCGCGTTCGAATAGATCTTGAAGCCGCGTTGCGTGATCTGCGCCATCGCGTCGGGTGCGGGCGCCTCGATCCAGTCGACCTGCCCGCCGAGCAAGGCGGCCGTGCGCGCGTTCGCCTCGGGCATCGGCAGCAGGACGACGTGGTCGATCTTCGGCACCCGCTTCGGATCCCAGTAGGCCTTGTTGGCAGCGAGCTCGAGCCGCTCGCGGGCCAGGAAGCGCGTGACCTTGAAGGGACCGGAGCCGGACGGGTCGGCGGCGAAGGCCGTCCAGGCCGCCTTCTCGCGCTCGGCCGGCGCGGTGACACCGGCCGGCACCGCCGCGAGCTTGGCGTTCCACTGCGCCGGCGAGGCCATGAAGAGGTTGGTGAGGTTGATCGGCAGGAAGGCGTCGGGCTCGCTGGTGACGAGCTCGACCGTCATGTCGTCGATCTTGCGGGCGCTCTTCAGCGTCGGCATGCGCGAGGCGGTGACGCCGACCTGGCTCGCGTCGAACTGCGGCGCGTCCTTGTCGAGCACTTTCTGCACGTTCCAGACGACCGCGTCGGCGTTGAAGACCGAGCCGTCGTGGAACTTGACGCCGGGGCGCAGCTTGAAGATCCACTTCGTCTTGTCCTTGGCGTCGACCGCCCAGGACGTGGCCACCCCCGGGATCAGGACGCTCGGCGCATCCGCCTTCGAGAGATCCCACTGCGTCAGCGAGTCGTAGATCGGGATGCCCGTGAAGCGGTTGCCCTCGAAGCCCTGGTCGGGCTGGCCGAGCGTGCGCGGGATGTCGGCCGCGGTCATGGCGATGCGCAGCGTCTTCTCCTGGGCAACGGCCGCCGTCGACACGAGCAGGGCCGCGAATGTCGCAGCAACCCCGCAGGACTTCAGGAACAGGGCAGGGGCTATCCGCATCGGGGGTTCTCCAGCGGCGAGGGTCGCCTCAAAGACAAAAGCACGACGCGTACCAACCGGGCGCCGGATGCGCTGGTTCCGGGTCAGGCCGGCGGCGAGGCCTTCAGCTCGATCTCGACGAAGCTGAACTCGAAGTCGTTGGCGTTGACGACGTTGTGCTGGACGCCGACCTGGCGCGTGTACGAGACGCCCGCCGTCAGCGCGCTCCGCATCTCGCCCTCGGGCGTTTCGAGAAGCAGCGTGCCGGTGGTCATGGGCACCACGACGTAGTCCATGCCGTGGGTGTGATGGCCCGTCTCGGCGCCGGGTGCGAAGCGCCATTCGGTCACCCGCACGCGCTCGTTGTCGATCTGCAGCGTCGGAACGGCGGAGGGTCGGGACATGACGGTCAACCTCGTGAGGGGCGGTGGATCGGATCGGTGAGGAGTGCGCAGCGCGTCATCGCAAGCTTCGCGCCACGGTGGGTGGCCGGGATCATGCGCCGCGTTCCCCGCCGCGGAAGAAGGCATTGAGCTCGGCTCCCGACGCCGCGTCCGCGAGACCGTCGAATCGCCCCTCGTCGGCGATCGACTTCGCCGCGCGCATGAAGCCGCCCCAGGCCGCGCGCGCCAACGCGCCGCCGACGCTGACGCGGCGGACGCCGAGGGCGGCGATGTCCGTCAGGGTGAGCTCGCTGGTCGAGCCGACGAGCAGGTTGAACGGCTTCGGCGCCACCGCGGCGACCACGGCGCCGATCTGCTCGCGGCTCCGGATGCCGGGCGCGTAGAGGCAGTCGGCGCCGGCGGCTGCGTAAGCCTGCAACCGCGCGATGGTGTCGTCGAGATCGGGGCGTCCGGCAACGAAGTTCTCGGCGCGTCCGACCAGCAGGGTGTCGCCCCCGGCGGCATCGATGGCGGCCCGCGCCGCGCGCATGCGGGCCACGGCGACGTCGATGTCGAACAACGGCTGTGCGGCATCGCCCGTCGAGTCCTCGATCGACACGCCGGCGACGCCGGCCTCGACCGCCATCCGCACGCTCTCGGTGACGCCGTGCGGATCGGCCGCGAAGCCGCTCTCGAAATCGGCGTTGACCGGGAGGTCGGTGGCCGCGACCATCTCGCGCAGATGTGCGAGCACCGCGTCGCGCGGGAGCGCGCCGTCGGCATGGCCGAGCGACCAGGCATGGCCCGAGCTCGTCGTCGCCAGCGCCTTGAAGCCGAGCCCCTGCAGATAGCGCGCGCTGCCCGTGTCCCATGGATTCGGGATGACGAAGCAGCCCGACGCGTGCAGTTCCCGGAAGGCGCGGCGCCTGGCCGCGATCTGCGTCTTCGATGGAGTCATGGCGTGCACCGAGGGAGCGGTCGCGCAGGACCGGAACCTCAAATCGTAGTCCCCGGCGCCGGGTCGAGCCGACCCGTGTCGCACCGGGTATCACCTCAGTCCGGACGCCGGTGCCGAGCCGATGATCCTCGCTCCGCAAGCTTCCGATCGCCACGATGACCCTGCCCGCCCAGTCGCGTCCTGCAAGTTTCGTCCGTCTCGTCGCTCGCCTGTCCCGCTGCGCCGCGGTCTCGCTCGTGGCCGCGTCTCCCTTCGTCGTTCGGGCGCAGCCGACACCGCTGCCCACGATCGCCCCGACGCAGGCGGGCTTCTCCGAGTCCGGTCTCGCCCGCATCGATGCGTTCTTCGACCGCGAGATCAAGGCCAACCGGGTGCCGGGCGCCGTCGTCGGCATCGTCCGCGACGGCAAGCTCGTCTACTTCAAGGCCTTCGGCTGGCTCGACAAGGAGAAGGGCACGCCGATGCCGCTGGACGCGATCTTCGGGCTCGCCTCGATGACCAAGCCGATGGCCGCGACCGCCGTGCTCGCCCTGACGCAGGAAGGCCGGCTGCCGCTGAACAGCCCGCTGACGACCTACTACCCCGACTTCGCCAACATGAAGGTGGCAGTCAAGCGGCCCGACGGTTCGCTCGACTACGAGCCCCAGAAGCGCCCCATCACCATCCAGGATCTGCTCCGCCACACGTCCGGCCTCACCTATCCGGGCCGCCTCGACGGCAGCGGCGGCGTCGCCAACCTCTATCCCAGCGGCGAGGCGATGTCGACGATGGCGTCCGCGGCCGAGTACGTCGCCACCGTGACGAAGCTGCCGCTGGTCTACCAGCCCGGCACCGTGTTCGAGTACAGCCAGTCGTTCGACGTGCTGAGCGCGGTCGTCGAGAAGGTCACCGGCAAGACGCTCGGCGCTGATCTCGACGAGGTGCTGTGGAGGCCGCTGGACATGCGGGACACCACCTTCCACGTGCCCGACAGCAAGCGCGGCCGGGTCGCGCAGCCGTTCAGGACGAATCCGCTCGACGGCAAGCCGCAAGGCATCCTGTCGATCCAGGTCGACGCGACATTCGAATGCGGCGGCTCCTGTTCGAAAGGCACGGTGGGCGACTACCTCCGTTTCGGCCAGATGCTGGTCAACGGCGGCGAGCTCGAGGGCCACCGCGTGCTGAGCCCGGCGATGGTCAGGCTCATGACCAGCAACCATCTCGGCAAGGAGATCGTCAACCGCGTCGCCGTGATCGAACCGCACCGTGCCGGCTACGGCTTCGGGCTGGGCGTCGCCGTGCGCGTCGAGCCGGGGCTGGCGGCCGTGCCCGGCAACGTCGGCGAGTTCACCTGGAACGGCGCCTACGGCACCGGATTCTTCGCCGATCCCGAGGCGAAGCTGGTGGTCGTGTTCGGCACCGCGGCGCCGGGCGAGATCCGGAAGTACTACCGCGAGCAGATGCAGGATCTGGTGTACGGGGCGATGACGCGCTGAAGCGGGTTTTTGCCGACCCGGTCCTGCGGTTTGTCCGGATCCCGGTCGCGAATGCGTTTACATCTCCAAGGGCGTCCACCGGAAGCCTGGAGAGTCGCATGGCAGCCACTGAAACGCGCTCCGCATGGTTCGACGTCGACCCCGCCTTCCTCCGCTGGAAGTATTTTCCCGGGCTCGTCGTCGTGGCCGCCTGTCTTGTAGCGACCGCGGAGTTCTTCGCCCTGCAGGGCAGGGACATCGAAGACACGAGCTGGGTCGCCGCGTCGGCCGAAGTCGGCCAGCTGCTCTGCGATCGTGTCGCCGACGATCTGGAAAGCGCCGAACGACGGGCGGATTCCGGCGGCGACTGAGCCGTTCCGGTCCCGACCGGCGTCCCGACGCCGTCAGACGTACACGTCGATGTTGCTGCCGATCGCCGGATTCGGCTGGCTGGCGGGCCTGGGCGGAACCACCGGAGCGGCGACGGACGCCGCCTTCGCTTC